>NZ_JBBJZY010000001.1:0-240986 GCF_038148955.1 Streptococcus pseudopneumoniae | reverse complement strand
ATCAGCCCAACTAATGACTTGGTTGCTAAGAAAATTTTCAGCAACCCAGAAATCACTTGTCAATTTATTCGCGATATGCTGGACTTGCCAGCAAAAAATGTGACCATTTTGGAGGGAAGTAACATTCACGTCTTGCCTTCCATGCCCTACTCGGCTCAGGATTTTTACACTAGTATAGACGTTTTGGCAGAGTTGGACAATGGGACACAGGTTATTATTGAAATTCAGGTGCATCATCAGAATTTTTTCATCAATCGCCTGTGGGCTTACCTGTGTAGTCAGGTCAATCAAAACCTCGAAAAAATCCGCCAACGAGAAGGTGATACCCACCAGAGCTACAAACATATCGCACCAGTATACGCAATCGCGATTGTGGACAGCAATTACTTCTCAGATGACTTGGCTTTCCACAGTTTTAGCATGAGAGAGGACACGACAGGTGAGGTTTTAACCATTACCAACAATGGACAGGAAAATCATCTAGTCAAGATGGCATTCTTGGAATTAAAAAAATACAGAGAAACCAGCAAAGACGAGGTTCGCAAGCCCTGGTTGGAGTTTTTCGGCAACAAGCCCTTTACTCAACAACCCGAGCGAGCTATCAGCCAAGCAGACCAACTGCTGGATTACAAGAGCTGGTCCGAGGAGGACAGGAAGATGTTTAGTCAACTACGTATGCGAGAAGAACAAGCCTTGTTAGCACAGGACTATGCCTTGGAACAAGCTGAAGAAAAAGGGTTGGAGAGAGGTCGTGCAGAAGGACTTGAACGTGGTCTTGAACGCGGTCGTGCAGAGGGGATTGAACAGGGACTGGAGCGTGGAAAACTTTTTGCCTTCCTAGATATGGTTTGCCAAGGTCTTCTGACTTCCGAGGTAGCCAGTCAGCAGTTGGGTATGTCAGCATCTGAGTTTGAGGCGCTATTGAAGGACCACCATAAATAAGACCTAAAAAATACAGAGAAACCAGCAAAGACGAGGTTCGTAAACCCTGGTTGGAGTTTTTCGGGAATAAACCCTTTACCCAGCACCCCGAGCGAGCCATCAGCCAGGCGGACCAACTGCTGGATTAAAAATTAGGAAATATCGTGTAGAAAATAGTAACAGATTTTATCTCTTTGTGGGATGAAATCTGTTTTTTTGTATGATGGGCAGGTCGTACATCTGAGTGGCAAGTTCTCCGTAGGTATCCGCTATCGGTTAATGCATAGCATATCTGAATGAAATAAGAACTGAACAAATCAGTCAGGAAAGTCAAAGTAATTTCTATCAATGTTTTAGAAGTACTAGTGAACTATTCCAAATTCAATATCCTATAAACAAAAATCAAAAAGCAAACCAGGAGACTTATGTGGGATAGCTCAAAATACTAATCTTAGATTGAGGATAAGAGTAGAATGATAATCAATGGATTTAGAACAAATATAATGAGCTGAAGCTGGGATAGTACAAGGGGCTTTTAAAATATTGTTATAAATTGATTGAAATTCCAAGACCAATTTGTTTGATTCTTGTTTCGTTTTGTTTTAGTTGCTTTTTATAGTGAGTTGAATTTAGAATAGCACATCATAGTTTCTAAAGTATTGTTAGAAAATACTTTAAAATCCCCTTATCAATTTGTTCATATTTTATTTCAATCTACTATATTTCCAAGCTTGATTATCATGAAGTAAGGGCTGAAAGTGGTCTAGGAATAGGAGTGATTTTGGAGCTGAGAATCGTCAAAGGAAGGAATAAGGAGATTGTGGCTCTAGGAATAGGGGATAGTGAGATGAAATAAAAGCTGAACAATTCAATTTCTAACCAGCTAACCATTTAATCTGGTTGCAAATAGGTATCGAACAAGTCCCGTAAGTCTTAGACATTTTTCAGAAACTAATGATAAACTCTTCCGCTCCAAAAATAGGGAGGTTTTTCAAACTAAAATCCGGATTCATACTTGGTTTCTAAATTATATTTAATATATTCACACTACTAAAAGCCATCCAATTATAACTATTATTATACTAAAATTTTCATAAATAAAGATATAGAAAAGTTATTAGTTTCTAGGAAATAAATCAAAAAAGCGTATATCTATAATAAATATAATAAACATATACTAAAAAATTTTCTAAAAATCAAGATTTTTGGATGATTGGATGGTAAATTCGGGGGGGGGTATGGTATAATTATTACTAGACTGTACACTGGGTGCAGTGGGTTAAATAGTTCTATCAATACTATTTAATATCATGTGAGTTTGAAGATGATAAGGCTATTTTTGTTTTCAAAACAACTTACAAAAAAGGAGAAAGATTTCATGGACTTTGGAAAATATAACAAAGAAAAGGTTTTCCGATATTCGATTCGAAAATACCACTTTGGTGCTGCCAGTGTCGCGGTTGCGGCATTGATGTTCTTTGCCAACGGGGCAGTAGCAGCGCATGAACCCATCACTCCAGCTACGGCAAGTGATGTCGTTACGGCAGGTTCTGATGGCAATGCAGATGGAAATCCGGCGTCCTCGGATGAGGGAGATTCGAACAAGGTTTCAACTGACCAGCCAGCTGAACTCAAAGCAGCTGATGAGGTGAAAACGCAAGAAGCAGCAGCTGAGGGAACCAATCAAGGGCAATCAGGAGCTGAGTCTAACTCTGCTCAGTCCGAGACAAATCCAGCTAACCAAGAACCTTCTCAAGCAGGAGAAGTAAAAGAGCAAGAACAGCCGACTGTCGCTGATACGACAGCAGCCAAATCGACTCAAGGGAATCTGCAAGCTTTGTTGGCAAAACTAACGCTTAGCTCAATGCAGGAACTTCATGCTGAAGTGGAAGCGCGTTTAGCAGCAGCTAAGGCAGTTTTGGAAGATCCAAAAGCGACGCAAGCGCAGGTTGATGAGCAAGCAAGACTGATGGCTGAGCTTATGAGCCGTGTCAATCAAGCCTTGACACCTAGCCTAGAAACTCCAACAATCTTGGAAAAAGCAGGTCTGACATCTACAGGTTTGGCATCTACTGGACTTGCTACTCCAGAGGGAGCTACGACTGCGCAACCAAGTGGAGGAAAAGGTCGTAGAAGAGCTTTGAGCGAGCCTACATCAGATGAAAATCAAGTTAGGCCATCTGCTGGAGGAGACTCAACAGGTTCTGGAGCTGGCTCTCAAGCTACTCCACAGACGCTTCCAACCTACACAAATACAGAAGGTAAAAATGGTGTTTATGACCTAAAAGATGAGTTAGAGTTTATCACTAATCAACTCCGAGCTAACGGAGCATCAGCAGATAAAATCCAAGCAGCCAAGGCAGCTGCTGATAAGTTCAACGAGGCTTTCTCTAAAGGCGATACTATCAGTCAAGAAGATTTTAATGCTGCCTTAGCAGACCTGAAAAAATCGCGTGAACTGATCGAAAGAGTTCTTGCTGAAAATGAAGCAAATGCAGGAGTGGTAACAGGACCTGCAACCCCAAGCGAAAACAATGTCACCATCCAACCGCGCACCAGCACTACAGGATGGTCAGGTTTCCGCTCGATGCCAGCAGGTGTTGCACGACCGCGTGCGCCTCGTTCAACTGAACGTGCATCTCGTGATAATGGGATTGCCTTTATCGATGCCAAAAGGCACTATTTTGATAATGATGTCGATATCACATCACCTTATGACCAATACACCTATGCTTTCTGGAATAAGAAAGCCTTAACTCCAGGTGATAAACCTGATAATGTGGCGGATATTATTGAATATTTGAAGGAAGATGTTGAAAAAACACCAACTGGTTTCAGATGGAGAATCACAGTCAACCCTACTCGTAAAAATCTGGATGGCATCAGTCTCCTATTCACAGTTCCTTCAGGGCAGTCTTTAAAGGCAAATAGTGTTACGATAACGAAGTCGACTAGTGAAGGTTCTACTTCTTATAACTCGGAAGCGCGTGATGGCAAAGATGAACTAGCTGCTACCATGGAAAAAGCTGGATTTGATAATGTTAAGACGGGTACTCCAACTAATACAGGAGCTGGTAATGTAGGTAATTTTGGAAGTCCTAACTATTATAAAGCGGGTAGTGTGAGTGATTGGGTATTTGAGACACAAGGTAATGGTTATTACGTCCGTGGAAATCCAAGTCAGGCTAATGCTGAAAATGGGTATGAAAATACAGAAGAGCAAGGGAAAAGTACTGACAAAGTTAATCAAATAATCCGTTCCTCCGGTAAGACTTATTATGGACGCCTACAAGGAAATACAGCCTATAGAATCGAATTTGAGACGACTGGTGGAAATGACCTCGATAAACTAGACTACCTGTCTAGTATAAAAGGTTTCCAAGACTCCCATCGTTACTTCGGTTTGCAGATGCATGCTCGTCTGGATAGAGAAATTAAATCAACAGGGCAATTCCGTTTCCTACTAAGGAAGAATGGTTATTTTCAAGTTAATCAAGACCATAGGGCAGCTGAATTTGGTACTGCAGCATGGAGCTATAATGCAACTAGAAATGGAATCACTTATCAGAGTGTCCCTATCGGTTCTTTTGACGGAACAGACTCCAGAATAAAAGGTATCATTACTTATAATCCTAATGGTTCTTATATTTGGGAATACAATAAGTTCGATATCCGAAATTATGGAGAGTACAAAGATAAAAATGGTGATCCCTATAGAGATCCAAAAGGCAAAAAAAGTGCGTATGAACTTGCTGAGGAAAATGGTCAACGCTTTGATTACTATTCAGGCACTACGTCTATCACGCCTGAAAAGTTAGCAGAAGAAGTTAGTAAACAACCAGGTGTGCATACCTATACCTATGTACGTAGCTTTTCAGATGGTTCACAAGACAAGGGTACGATTCACTTCGTTACAAAACCAAAGACACCAACCATTGAGACGGACTTAAGTAATGTGGGTGATGGACCTGCTAATATAGTAGCAGGGAATGGAACCCAAGGGCTTAAGATGTATCTTTATAGAAAAGTTGGTAATAAACTCATTGCTGTTCGAAGTGACGGTAGCGACGTCGAGTTAGATAGCAAAGGAAAACCTGTCAACAAAACCGGAAATGAACAAGCAAACGTTACAGCTGGAGCAAATGGCAAGGGTACTTTCAACATTTCTAAGTTGCAACTAGGCGAGTATGTGGTGAAGACGGTTGTTGACGGCACCTGGTACGACTATAAGAATGATGGTAAAAAAGAAGAAACGGTTGAGTCTGATGAGTCAAATGTAAGGAAAACACTTCCAGCTAAAATCGGACCTGCCAATACTAAAGATGGCGATCAACTTGATTTTGCGTCAGGTAACAAACAATATATCGGTTATCCTCAAAACCAGCATATAGGACCTAAAAGTATTCGTTTCTTGGTGAAAGGTGCAACCAATATCACCAAACTTGAGGTTGATAGTGGTGGCGGCTATGGAAATCCTGGACGCTTCGCAACAAACTTCTGGAGAGTAGATGGGCTAAACTCTCAAAAAGCAACAGTTAGAGCGTGGGTATCCGACGGTATCAATAACGGTATTACAGATAATAGTAAAGCTGGTATTACGAATCTAAAAATTAGAGCTACGCTAGCTGATGGAACTAAAAAGGAACTAACAACAAGTCTGATTATTCCACCAAACAAACAGAACTTAGCCGATAACCAAAACCCTGGCTTGGTAGATAAAGCAAATGAAAAACCGACGATTCGAACCAAGAGTTTTGGAAACAATCTCAACGGAACCTACACAGTTGGAGATCAAACATTGGTCTGGAAAGCCTTGTTAGTAAAAGGTGGAAGTGATGACTACGATGGACCTCAACCGATTACAAAAGGTTATGATGTTGTAGCGGAAACTGGCTTGAATCCTGATGGAACTGCAACTTTCACAGCTGATAGCTATAAGAAAGATAAAATTGGAACGGATCCATTAAAGGTAACGCTTGCATTAGTAAACTCTAAGACAAATCAGGTTTTTGAAAACCTAGTCCTTCGGAGAAGTGACAATAGCGTTCAAGCTACTGCTCCTCGAACAGACTATGTCCAAAAACCTGGACGCTTAACCTTTATCCAAGGGGAAACACCTACATGGGGAGACCCTAAGATCTACTTCACCTACGGAGATGGCTCTGCTATCGAGGCTAATAGAACTTTCCTATGGGCAAATTCTTTAAATCAGACAGCGCCAAGCAACCCTGACTTGTCCGTAGGAACTGGAAAAAACATAGAAGTTCTAGCTGCTAACCCTGGAGGAGCTGCTAAGAAAATAAATCTGACCTATGATGTAGTCGCGCCTGTGACCCCTAAGAACAGCATGTACACGGTCAAAGGGAAAGATTTTGTTAAACCAAACACTACGACTCCGGCAGTGGCATCAGATTTCTATAACAACACTGATGGTAAGACCATCGCGTGGAAGGCAAACTCAGCTCCAGATAAAAATGCAACTGTAGGTCAAAACCATACAGCAACCGCTACTGTGACCTATCCAGGAGTGGACAAAGATGGACATGCTATTACCCGTGATGTTACGGTCACCTATGGTATCGTTGATTCAAGCTTAACCAAGCATACATGGACAGCTGACTACAATGGAAAACTAACAACAGGGACAGGAACTAATCCCGATGCTGATGCAAGAAACTACCTCAGCAAGGATAACTATACAAATGGCAAGATTCAAACCGCCGAGTTTGTAGCAACGTCTAGGACAAACACAGAGGCACCATCAACAACCAAACCAGGTAGTGTCAATAAAGAAATCAAGGTAACCTATGACAATGGTCAAACGCAAAACTTTGGTCTTCTTGTCCAAGTGAAACCGGATAAACCTCGTGTCACAGATGACTTGGGAGAAAAAGCAGGCCTCAGCAACCAAACTGTCACAGTCACCAATGTTCCAGCCAATGCTGGTACAGTCAATGTAACCCTCAAGGTAGATGGAAACGTGATAACAGACACTCGAACAACTGTAAATGGCTCAACAGCAACCGTTACAGTTCCTGGCGTCCTACCAAAAGGAGCAATCACAGCGACTGTAGCATTGACAAATACTAGTCACGACTACCAAACAAATCGAGATAATAACTACACACTCAACTCAGACGATAGTGATCCAGTGAACAGTAGAGGTCGTAAACCGCAAAAACCAGAGATTCGTCAAGATAAGGAAGGTGATTTGGCGGTTACAGCGACAATTGGTCAAGATGGTGCCAATAAAGCGATTTTCAGCTACACCACTACAGGAAATCAAAGCAAAGAGATTACCTTTGAAAAAGGAAGGGACGGTACTTGGAGCAAGGTCGGAGCTACTACAGATTCAACAGTTGCCATCCGTAATAACGCTAATGGAACGGCTGAAATTCACATGACGGGTGGAACTGCTACTGCAGGAACCTCTGTCTCTATCAAGCAACAAACAGCCTACTCAGACTTTACTGACCCAGCAACTCTGACTGCTTATGGTCGTATGACAATACCGAACCTCAATGCAAGAGAGGATACCAGTGTTACCATTACACCAGCCTCAGATGCCAATAAGTTGACCGTTACCTATACACCAAGCAACCAAACTGTGACTACAACTGTCACATTGACCAAAAACAATGCTGGTCAGTGGCAAGGGCAAGCAGGATTTAGCGTATCAGGCAATACGGTAACCTTGGCAGCAGGAGCTGCTAAAGCAGGAACAGAAGTTTCTGCTAAGGCTGAAAGTTCAAACACAATTAGTTTGCCAGGAAGAGCTAATGCTAAGCCTGCTGTACCGACAGTCAATGGCAGTGGCGCTTATGCAAATAACTTAGACTCAACAAGTCGAACCATTACAGGTAGAGGTTTGGTAGGTGCAACTGTTAAGATTACTCTTCAAAATGGGCAAGAGCGTACAGCAGCTGTTGACTCTAATGGTGACTGGAACTACACACTTGCATCTAACGAAGTCTTGACTCAAAACGTACTGTCAGATAACACGAGCGGCTATAATAGTAGAGCTGTGAGCGTGAAACAGGTTGTCAATAATGTAGAATCTGGAAGTGTGGACAAAAATGTTTTGATTGGTTTCCCTACCTTGGACAATCCTGTTGCTGCAGGTCGTGATATTAGCTTCTCTTTACCAAAAGATGTGGGATTGAGCTATATTCAATTTGGCAATAGTTATAATGAAGAAGTAACCGTTAAGAGGGATAATGGTGTTTGGAAGCTTGACGGACGTTTTGCAGATAAATTGAGTATAGAGACAGTGGCTCAAGACAATCCATCCATCACTAAGCTTAAAATTAGCGTTAAAAATCCGACTACTGAAAGTGCTATTCCTTTCCGTCTGGTAGAGGGAGAACGAAAGATTCGTCTACGTATGCATAAGTCAAATGCTTCAGGAACTGCTGCTCCTGGTACTTCTCAAATCACTGTAGGGGAAGGTAGTAACCGTGGGGACTGGATTTATGCCAACGTAACAAATGAAAAACCAAGTATCGCTGCTAAAGCTACTATTAAAGATACTTACGTTGCCAATGAGAAATTAACAAAAGCGAAACTTCTTGATCTGGTAACTGTCACAGATGCAGAGGACGATGCTGCTAAAACAGTTGGTCAAAATGCAAAACAAAAAGTAACAGTAGCGATTACCAAAGGTGATCAAGCCGTTACATTAGCTGACGGAGACTACCTTAAAGAAGGTGACTACAATCTGGTGTATAGCACCAGTGACGCTGCTGGAAAAGCTGCGGACAATCTGACACGTACCATTCATGTTCAGTCTATCAAAGACGCTACAAACATCACCCTTACTCAAAAAGAAGAGTTCACATCAAGTGATGTTACAAACAATAGCTTTACAGATACAGCGAAAGATCGTTTTGTTGCCAAAATCAAACAACAAAATCCAAACTTACCAGCCAATACTCGAGTGGAGAAAGTGACAGATCCTGGATTAGGCAATGTTGCTAAAATCATTTTTGAAGATGGTTCTGAAAAGCTTGTAACTGGATCAGATATTGCTGTACCAACACAGCCAGTAGTAACACCAGAAGCAGGATACGGACAAAACTTGAGTTCGACGACCCGTAGCATATCAGGTACAGGTATTCCGGGTGCAACGATTAAGATTACCTTACAGGGTACCAAAGAAGTTTCAACAACAGTTGGAACGGATGGTACTTGGACCTATGACTTGAAAAATGGGGAACTGCTCTCGCAAAATGAAAAACAAGATGCGGCAACTAAGGTAGCCGACCCTGTTTCAGTCAAGCAAGAAATTGGTGGCATGATTTCTGCGCCAAAAAATGTTACCGTTAGCTTAGGAAAAGCCGAATTTGCAGAAACTCCAGTTCAAGCAGGACGTGATATTGTTGTTCGTGTACCTCATGATGCCAGTCGTTTCTATGTTGTTATTGCAAGTAAAGATGGAAGTAAGTATCAGTATGGAGTTAATAAGACTGCTGCTGGAGGATGGCAGGTAGTAGAAGAACGTGCAACAAGTGGTGGAAGTTTCACAGCTACTGGAAGAAGCACAACTGACTTAACAGAGGAACAAAGCAATAATCCATCAGAAAAACTACTGAAACTACACATTAAAGATGCCAATACGAAGGCAGATATTCCATTTACCATTCCTTCGTCTAATAATAGCGTAATTGCTCGTGTTCATTATGATAATGCGGTAAATAATCCTTCTGGTGATTTTGCACGAGCAACAGCAACTAATACAGGTCCAAACATTGCTGTAAACGAGCCAAATACACACAATTACACAGCTGATGGCAGCTTGACGCTGGAAGGATTGAAATCTCTTGTCACAGTAACGGACGCAGAAGATGATGCCAACAAGACCGTAGGAAGTCCAGCGCGTGAGAATGTAAGTGTCACCATTCAAAAAGATGGACAAGCAGTTGCCTTAGCAACGAATGACTATCTCAAAAAGGGAGATTACACAGTAACCTACACCGTACGAGATGCGGCAGGTGCAACAGCAACTAAAACCCATACCTTAACGGTTTCTTCATTAGCAGAGTCTAAAGGCTCAAGCATTGCTTACCCTAGTGAAGCGCAAAAAGTAGTCTATGGAAATAGCGATATAGTAAATGGAAACTTCACAGATACGGCTAAAACTAGTTTTGCTACTAAATTGCAAGAGGTAAATAGAGATAACAACAGTCTACCAACAATCAATGGTCAGGGCGTGACATTTACTGCAGGTACAACGAATGAAGAAAGTAAAACTGTAGTAGCGACCTTCCCAGATGGCTCAACGATTGAGGTGCCAAGTTCTAAGGTAGCCAAACCAGCAGCACCAACGATTACGACAACTTCTGGTGATAAACTGAGAGTTACAGATCGTAGTATTTCGGGTACGGCTATGAGCAATGCTTCCAAGGTGACTCTTCACTTCCAAGATAAGCCAGAAGTGACTGTTACACCGAATAATGGTACATGGACTTACAATCTACCAGAAGGAACATACCTCCGCCAAACAGAAGAAGCAACGAAAGCTGGCTATTCAGCGACCAAAGTTAGCGTAACGCAAACCGTCTTTGGTCAGACCAGTGATGCTAGCGAATATGGTGTTGTAGAGAATCGGACGTTTGCAGGTAAGGCTGTCAAGCAAATCGCAGGGAATGCTGCACTTACTGAATTGAACAGTCATCCAGAACGTGGCTTGAACTACCAAGAAAATGGACAAGCAGCAACCCTTCCAGACTACTTGACTGCTACTTGGAAAGGAACACCTGACTTTACGACAGTAGGCACACATACTGCAACACTGGTCATCTCTGAAAAGACAGGCACGAATAATCAAACAAGAACAGTAACGGAAGTAACAGTACCAGTAACGATTTATCCAACAGCTGTGGCGAAACAAGCTAAGTTTGGACAAGTCTACGGTAAAGCCTTGCTCCACGGGGAAGATGCAGCCAACTATGTTAAATTCCAAGCTAATGGAACGGATGTTACCAAACCATCAGATGTAGAGGTAACTTGGCAGACAAAACCAAGTACAGCAGAAGCAGGTCTTGATAAAACAGGAGTAGTAAAAGTTACCTACCATGTAACAGATGAAAATGGTGCAACTAAAGATGAAGTTCAAACTGTAACAATCAGTACACCGGTCTATCATGCTACTGTGAATAATGGTGGTGTTTATACAACAACTTTTGGTACTCGATTTACAAGTTCTACTAGTGCATCTGGTGGGTATCTAACGTCAAATCAAACAAGTAACGTAAAATATTTCTGGGAATCTAGGAGATATTCTAATAGCATACGTAATACTATGGATGCTGATTATCTCGGTAAAAAGAGAGACAATATTCAAGTGCTATATCCTACGGATACTGGAGGAGTTGACTATTCTGATGCACGTTCGGAATTTATCCCAATATACTTCGTTGTTAAGCCGGTTACACCAAGTATTCAAACAACCACTATGGAAGCCGGACAAGCTAGTGTAACTGTAAACAACGTGAACAGTGGTACAACTGTAGAACTTTACGATGTAACTGACACCACTAAAGATCCTGTTAAGATTGGTGAAACAGTAGTGACTAAAGAAGGCAACTACGATAAGAAAGATAATATTTCAGTTCCGTTAACTCAAGGTCAAACTCTTGCTGCGGGTAGAAAAATTATCGCCAAAGTTGTGTATACTTCCGGTAACGATAAAACAGAATCTGATAACAGTTCAGAAGTCGTTATTAAACATCCGAAACCAGCAGAGTTGACGTCAACGGCGAAAATGAATGGTGATTATGAGTTCAGTGTTCCAACAGATGCAGATAAGGTTACATTTAATATTCCTACAGAAAATGATGGAACGAAGACTGTCACTCTTACAAGTGAAAACAGCTGGGCATCTACAGATACTGCTGTTAAGAAAGTTGGAGATAAACTTGTAATTCCGAATGGAACATTAGGAACTACAAATCGTACGGTTCAAATTACAGCAACTAAGGGAGAAGGAGCAGCAGAAAGCTCCGCACGTGACTATACTGTTACTGTTCCAAAACATGAGGTTGAAACGACTAAAATTAGCAAAGTAGTTGGCGGAAGCACCCCTACAAATGAAGAATTGCTGGATGCTGTAACAGTTGATAATAAAGCGTCAGCAACATTAAAAGATGGTACTACTTATCCAACTGCTCTTGGAACTCATACTATTGAAGTTGTAGTGACTTATGCAGATAATAGTACGGAAATTATCAACGTTCCGTATGAAGTGAGATCTGCAGATAAGACAGCATTAGAAGCGTCTAAGACAGCGTTGTCTAACGACATCAACCAAGAAACATCTACAGCAGGTAAGACCGAAGCAAGTAAACAAGCGTTCGAAACAGCTAAGACACAAGCTGAAGACGCCTTGAAGAAAGCTGAAGCTGTGATTGCCAACGCGAACGCAACGGAACAAGACGTAGCGGAGGCGAAAGCGAAAGTAGACGAAGCTAAGCAAAAACTTGCGGATGCCAAAGCTGGTTTGGTAGATAAACCAACTCCTGTACCAAGTAATGATGTCAACACTAACAGCGGTGCTAATACTGACAATAGTGGAAACACTAACAGCGGTACTAATACCGACAATAGTGCTAACACGAACAACGGCGGTACTACCACCCCTGCTGACAGCAATAACGACAGTATGACACCAGATAATAGTGGTAACACTCCAGCTCCTGGTGTGACGACCGACGATAGTAGCAACACCACCCCTGCTACTCCATCGTTTACTGTTGGACAGGCTCAAGCAAGCACTCCAGCTCAGGAAACTCCAGTTTCTACAAACACTCCAAACAATTCAGGCGATACAGCAACTCCTAGCGAGACTCGTCCTGTTGACAAGTCTGAGCTTGCTCGATTGGTTGAAGAACTAGAAACTCGTTTGAAAGACTTGGATGGTATTGATCAATCTGTCATCGACGCTGCGAAGATCATTCTCGGAGAGGGTCAAGAAGCCCTTAGAAATGCTGACTTGACAGAGGCAGGCTTGAAAGAGATTACTGCTAAGGTCAAAAAAGCACTCGAATCCTTGAAAGACAAGCAAGCGACTAAGGATGAAGAAGAAAGGAAAGAAACAAGCAAAGAGCCAGGTCATCTTCCATACGGTACCATGATTGGTAGCCTGCTCGCCCTTCTTGGTCTCCTTCTCTTCCTCATCGCGCGTCGTAAGAAAGAGTCAGAACTCAAGAAATTGACCAAGGAATTAACTAAGGTTCTGCAAGACGGCGACCTTACAAGTGTAGATGCGAAAGTTCTCGACCAAGCACGAGAAGCTCTCGCTCAAGCAGTTGCTTTCCTAGCCGATGAGAAAGAGTCTGACCACACAGAAGATGAGTTGATTGAGAAACTCAAAGCTATTCTTGCTCAGTTAAGATAAGCGACATTTTGAAATGGAGCAAACTTACCATAGAAGCTAATACATGGCTGGATAGCGTCATCTTCTAGTACAAGTAGAAGTCTTTGATGGTAGAGTAAGATAAAGAAGAAACGCGAAACAAGTAAGGTAGTTCATGAAACGGAACTGAAACTTACTAGTGTGGACTCTTGAAGGAAGTAGCGGATAGAAAGAAGTTGAAAATCCTCTTTCTATCCGTCTTTCTTCAGGAATCTATGTAAGCGCTTTAATAAAGAAAGAGGGTAATGAAATGGGAAAACATGAAAGCAGAAAAAATAAACCTATTTTATTAGTAGGGAATGGTATCAATAGATTATTTGCAAACGAGCCAGAAAATGATGATTTCTTTAATGTCGACAAGTTTAGAGGTAAAAAAGAGGCGGAGAAACGTTCATTACATGCTGAGATAAGCGATTCTTTAAGTTTTCCGATGAGGATTTCAGTAAACTATGAGGGGAAAGAAGAAACTGTCGCAGAGGTACTAACTGATTTTTTGAAGGATAAGATGACGATTTCAAAAAGAAAGAAAGAGTTTCTTGAGAACTTATTAACGTTAGAAGTAGAGAATATTTTGACGACGAATTACAGCTTTGAATTTGAAAAAACAATCTGTACTAATCCATCTATTGGAAAAATCTTAAATCTATATGGATATGGGAAGGAGGGTGAAATCAGTAAAAAGGAAAAGGAGCTAGGAATTTATCAGTATATAAAATTAAGTGATAGACAAAAACTATGGCATATACATGGAATAGCAACCAGAAAAAAGTCTATTATACTAGGACAATACTATTATGGCTATTTGCTTTCGCAGGTGATAGGATATACGTCTGAATTATTAAGGAGATGGAATTCTAAAAATGATTTTTATCATCATTCATGGATTGATTGTTTTGTAAGCAATGATATTCATATCCTTGGTTTTGCTTTAGATTTAGCTGAAATCGATTTGTGGTGGCTACTCGCATACAAGAAGAAACATTTTGAATTTACAAAGGTGTATTTTTACTCTAAAGTTGGAGACTTAGATGCTAATGTGAGAATACTCTTGTATACATATGGCGTTATTATAAAAGAAATAAATACAGCTGACTATCATGATTTTTATAATCAAGCGATTACTGAAATAAGAAATGGGATAAAAAATGGATAGAGATTCTACATAAGAAGAGGTATGCTATCTCTTTGATAAAAATGACTCTCATTTGACTTTTTGCACCAAAAATAGTATCATATTCGGTGCAAAGGAGGCGTGATAGATGAACTATAAGCAGGAAATAGTAAATAGGATAGAAAATTTTGAATCGAATCAAGTTTTTATCGCAAATGATTTCTTTGATATTGCAGGATATGAAACTGTTCGTAGTACATTAAATCGTCTTGTAAAAGACAAAGAGATTACTCGCATTTTGAAAGGTATTTATTATAAACCAAAATATATAGAACTGATTGGAGAGTATGCAATGGCGTCTGTGGATGAAGTTGCTGATGCTATTGCTAGAAAATATAATTGGACCATTGCTCCATCAGGAAACACAGCCCTGAATTTACTTGGTTTATCTACGCAGGTACCAGCAAAATGGACCTATATATCAGATGGAAGATATGCCAGTTTTAATGTTGGTAAGGCAAGGATAGAATTTAAGCATAGAAATAATGGAGATATTTCAAATATGTCAACCTTAACTGCAATGGTGATACAATCTGTCAAGGCAATGGGGAAAGAGAACATTACTTCTCAGCAGATTGACTACTTACGGAAAAAATTATCTGAAGAAGAAAAGTCAATATTACTAGCTGAAGGTAAAACTACAAGTGTCTGGGTATATAGTATTATCAAGAAAATATCAGAGGTGTAGAGATGTTTGAGGATAAATCGATTTGGAACATCAAATCAATTTATAAGAATGTTTTTCGAAGTCGAGGTGTCTATTCTAGCTTCAATCTACTGGAAATTTCATAGATAGAAAACTGCATAATCTCTACAGATAGGGCTGATGGAGTTGATGTGAGATGGTTTGGCTTACTAGGTAATTATGGATTGCCAAACTGTATCATTGAAATTCTTCCTCAAATTTGTTATGATATAAATATGACTAAAAGTAGACTGGGACGTGGCAGACACGGGAAAAAGAGACATGTATTATTGGCTTTGATTGGTATTTTAGCAATTTCTATTTGTTTATTAGGCGGATTTATTGCTTTTAAAATGTATCAGCAAAAAAGTTTTGAGCAAAAGATTGAATCGCTCAAAAAAGAAAAAGACGATCAATTGAGTGAGGGAAATCAGAAGGAGCATTTTCGTAAGGGGCAAACCGAAGTGATTGCTTATTATCCTCTCCAAGGCTCGGAAGTGATTTCCTCTGTTAGGGAGCTGATAAATCAAGATGTTGAGGACAAGCTAGAAAGTAAGGACAATCTTGTTTTCTACTATACAGAGCAAGAAGAGTCAGGTTTAAAGGGAGTCGTTAATCGTAATGTGACCAAACAAATCTATGATTTAGTTGATTTTAAGGTTGAAGAGACAGAAAAGACCAGTCTAGGAAAGGTTCACTTAACAGAAGATGGGCAACCTTTTACACTTGACCAACTGTTTTCAGATGCTAGTAAGGTCAAGGAACAGCTGATAAAAGAATTGACCTCCATCCTAGAGGATAAAAAATTGGATCAAGACCAGAGTAACCAGATTGTAAAAAACTTCTCTGACCAAGACTTGTCTGCATGGAATTTTGATTACAAGGATAGTCAGATTATCCTTTATCCGAGTCCTGCGGTTGAAAATTTAGAAGAGATAGCCTTGCCAGTATCTGCTTTCTTTGATGTTATCCAATCTTCGTACTTACTTGAAAAAGACGCAGCATTGTACCAGTCTTACTTTGATAAGAAACATCAAAAAGTTGTCGCTCTAACCTTTGATGATGGTCCAAATCCAGCAACGACTCCGCAGGCATTAGAGACCCTAGCTAAATATGGTGTTAAAGCTACTTTCTTCGTGCTTGGGAAAAATGTTTCTGGGAATGAGGACTTGGTGAAGAGGATAAAATCTGAAGGTCATGTTGTTGGAAACCATAGTTGGAGCCATCCGATTCTCTCGCAACTTTCTCTTGATGAAGCTAAAAAGCAGATTACTGATACTGAGGATGTGCTAACTAAAGTGCTGGGTTCTAGTTCCAAACTCATGCGTCCGCCTTATGGAGCTATTACAGATGATATTCGCAATAGCCTCGATTTGAGCTTTATTATGTGGGATGTGGATAGTCTGGATTGGAAGAGTAAAAATGAAGCAGCTATTTTGACGGAAATTCAGCATCAAGTAGCTAACGGCTCTATCGTTTTGATGCATGATATTCACAGTCCGACAGTCAATGCCTTGCCAAGGGTCATTGAGTATTTGAAAAATCAAGGTTATACCTTTGTGACTATACCAGAGATGCTCAATACTCGCCTAAAAGCTCATGAGCTGTATTATAGTCGTGATGAATAAGCAAGAAAAAATAGGTCTGTCAGATATTTGATAGACTTATTTTTTACAAAAGATAGTACTACTTAAAAAATGTTTTATGCTATAAATGATAAATAAAATAGAAGGAGAAGCATATGAATACCTATAAATTAAATAATGGAGTAAAAATTCCAGTTCTAGGATTTGGAACTTTTAAGGCTAAGGATGGAGAAGAAGCCTATCGTGCAGTGTTAGAGGCTTTGAAGGCTGGTTATCGCCATATCGATACGGCGGCGATTTATCAGAATGAAGAGAGTGTTGGTCAAGCAATCAAAGATAGCGGAGTTCCACGAGAGGAATTGTTCGTAACTACCAAGCTTTGGAATAGCCAACAAACCTATAAGCAAGCTCGGCAAGCTTTTGAAGAGTCTTTAGAGAAGCTAGGCTTGGACTATTTGGATTTGTATTTGATTCATTGGCCAAATCCAAAACCGCTCAGAGAAAATGACGCATGGAAAATTCGAAATGCGGAAGTTTGGAGAGCGATGGAAGACCTCTATCAAGAAGGTAAAATCCGTGCTATTGGGGTTAGTAATTTCCTTCCTCATCATTTGGAGGCCTTGCTTGAAACAGCAACTATCCTTCCTGCGGTCAATCAGGTTCGTTTGGCGCCAGGTGTGTATCAAGAACAAGTCGTAAATTACTGTCGAGAAAAAGGAATTTTATTGGAAGCTTGGGGACCTTTTGGTCAGGGAGAACTGTTTGATAGCAAGGAAGCCCAAGAAATCGCAGCAAATCACGGAAAATCGGTTGCCCAGATAGCCTTGGCATGGAGCTTGGCAGAAGGATTTCTACCACTTCCAAAATCTGTCACAGCCTCTCGTATTCAGGCTAATCTTGATTGCTTTGGAATTGAATTGAGCCATGAGGAACATGAAACCTTAAAAACGATTGCTGTTCAATCTGGTGCTCCACGAGTTGATGATGTGGATTTTTAGAAAATCATAAAAAGAATTGTACATTATTCTAATTTTTGATATAATAGTCAACAGGAAAGAAAGTCTTATGGCGTTCTTCAAGCGAGCTTGGGATAGTGGGAGCCAAGTAGGGCAAAATAATGAGCTGGCGCTTTCTGTCGTATTTTAAAAAACAATGAAGTAATAAATTAGGGTGGAACCGCGTTTCTGACGCCCCTAGGTTAAATCAACCTAGGATTGTCAGATGTGGTTCTTTTGCTTATTCAGTCTATTGTGTGAAAGAAAGGAGAGACGTGGAAAACCTTTATCTTGTAAAAGACGATAGTCAACTAGCTGCATTTCGTGATTTTGTAGTAAGAAATACTGAAAAGTTGAAAGATTATCAATCTTTTTTAAAGAATGAACTTGCAGTCTGTGATTTACCGCAAGCCGTTATTTGGTCAAGTTTTAATGCTGCTACACAGATTATTAGGGAAAGCGCTGTTCCAGCCTATACAAATAATAGACGAATGGTTATGACGCCTGATTTAGCTGTTTGGAAAGAGTTGTATTTGTATCAGTTGCTGAACTACGAGTGTTCTCAGCAAACTCAAGCAATAGAAAGTCACTATCATTCTTTATCTGAAAATTTCCTCTTACAGATTGTAGGACATGAGTTAGCTCATTGGTCGGAGCATTTTTTAGATGATTTTGATGGTTACGACTCTTATATCTGGTTCGAAGAGGGGATGGTTGAATATATTAGTCGCAAGTATTTCTTAACAGAAGAGGAATTTCAAGCGGAAAAAATTTGTAATCAATCTCTCGTAGAACTTTTTCAGAAGAAGTATGGTTGGCATTCATTGAATGATTTTGGTTCTTCGACTTATGGTAAGAACTATGCAAGTATTTTTTACGAATACTGGCGTAGTTTTTTGACAATAGATAAGTTGGTAGAAAATCTAGGTAGTGTACAAGCGGTCTTCGATTCTTATCATCTATGGGCAAATACAGATAAAACTCTTCCCTTGTTAGATTGGTTTGTTCAGCAGAAATTAATTGAAAAAGAAATATAAAAACTAAAGGAGTAAACAATGTCTAAGAAATTGACTTTCCACTGAGTCAATGGCAGAAACCTCCTTACAGTCGGACTGCCCCACGCTCAGCACTAGAGTGCCTGAGCTAGACGCAGTACTAACTCGTCTTGCCTCGTATGATCGACGAGGCAGACTCGTGTCGCAAGTAATTTATATAAAAAGGAGTAAACAATGTCTAAGAAATTGACTTTCCACTGCGTCAGTGGCAGAAACCTCCTTCAGTCGGACTGCCCCACGCTCAGCACTAGAGTGCCTGAGCTAGACGCAGTACTAACTCGTCTTGCCTCGTATAATCGACGAGGCAGACTCGTGTCGCAAGAAATCATTTTTTATTAAGGAGTAAACAATGTCTAAGAAATTAACATTTCAAGAAATTATTTTGACTTTGCAACAATTTTGGAATGACCAAGGTTGTATGCTTATGCAGGCTTATGATAATGAAAAAGGTGCGGGAACCATGAGTCCTTACACTTTCCTTCGTGCTATTGGACCTGAGCCATGGAATGCAGCGTATGTAGAGCCATCACGTCGTCCTGCTGACGGTCGTTACGGAGAAAATCCTAACCGTCTTTACCAACACCACCAATTCCAGGTTGTCATGAAGCCATCTCCATCAAACATCCAAGAACTTTACCTTGAGTCTTTGGAAAAATTGGGAATCAATCCTTTGGAACACGATATTCGTTTCGTTGAGGACAACTGGGAAAACCCATCTACTGGATCTGCAGGTCTCGGTTGGGAAGTTTGGCTTGACGGAATGGAAATCACTCAGTTTACTTATTTCCAACAAGTCGGTGGATTGGCAACTGGCCCTGTGACTGCGGAAGTTACCTATGGTTTGGAACGCTTGGCTTCTTACATCCAAGAAGTAGATTCTGTCTATGATATCGAATGGGCTGATGGTGTAAAATACGGAGAAATCTTCATCCAGCCTGAGTACGAACACTCAAAATATTCATTTGAAATTTCAGATCAAGAAATGTTGCTTGAAAACTTTGATAAGTTTGAAAAAGAAGCTGGTCGTGCCTTGGAAGAAGGATTGGTGCACCCTGCCTATGACTATGTTCTCAAATGTTCACATACCTTTAACCTGCTTGATGCGCGTGGTGCCGTATCTGTAACAGAGCGCGCAGGCTATATTGCACGTATCCGTAACCTAGCCCGTGTCGTAGCCAAAACCTTTGTCGCAGAGCGCAAACGCCTAGGTTACCCACTTTTAGATGAAGCAACACGAGCTAAACTCTTAGCAGAAGACGCAGAATAAAGAGAGTGACAAATTACGAAAATGGGCGAACAGAGTGAGCCCTGAGCCAGTTGCCGCAGTGATGAAGGTATCCTTAGTGAAACTAAGGATACTAGGCAAAATTGGAGACTTTTGGCTCCAATTTTAGCAATGAAACAACGAAGTTGGTTGCTTGCGTGCCAATCACATAAGGCAAACTGGAAAATAAAAAGATATTTTTCGGAGAAAAAACATGACAAAAAACTTATTAGTAGAACTCGGTCTTGAAGAATTACCAGCCTATGTTGTCACACCAAGTGAAAAACAACTAGGCGAAAAAATGGCAGCCTTCCTCAAGGAAAACCGCCTGTCTTTTGAAGCTATTCAGACCTTCTCAACACCACGTCGTTTGGCTGTTCGTGTGACTGGTCTTGCAGACAAACAGTCTGATTTGACAGAAGATTTCAAGGGGCCAGCAAAGAAAATTGCTTTGGATAGTGATGGGAACTTCACCAAAGCAGCTCAAGGATTTGTCCGTGGAAAAGGGTTGACGGTTGAAGATATCGAATTCCGTGAAATCAAGGGTGAAGAATATGTCTATGTCACCAAGGAAGAAGTTGGTCAAGCAGTGGAAGACATTGTTCCAGGTGTAGTAGACGTCTTGAAGTCACTGACATTCCCTGTCAGCATGCACTGGGCTAACAACACCTTTGAATACATTCGTCCTGTTCACACTTTAACAGTTCTTTTAGATGAAGAAGAGTTTGATTTGGATTTCCTTGATATTAAGGGAGGTCGTGTGAGTCGTGGTCATCGTTTCTTGGGACAAGAAACTAAGATTCAGTCAGCATTGAGCTATGAAGAAGATCTTCGTGCACAATTTGTAATAGCAGATCCACGTGAACGTGAGCAAATGATTGTTGACCAAATCAAGGCAATCGAAGCTGAACATGGTGTACGCATCGAGATTGATGCTGATTTGCTTAATGAAGTCTTGAACTTGGTTGAATACCCAACTGCCTTTATGGGAAGTTTTGATGCCAAATACCTTGAAGTTCCAGAAGAAGTTTTGGTGACTTCAATGAAAGAACACCAACGTTACTTTGTTGTTCGCGATCAAGATGGCAAACTCTTGCCAAACTTCATTTCAGTCCGTAACGGAAACGCAGAGCATTTGGAAAATGTCATTAAAGGAAATGAAAAAGTCTTGGTAGCTCGTTTGGAAGACGGAGAATTCTTCTGGCGTGAAGACCAAAAATTGGTTATTTCAGACCTTGTTGAAAAATTAAACAATGTAACCTTCCATGAGAAAATTGGTTCTCTTCGTGAACACATGATTCGTACGGGTCAGATTGCTATTCTCTTGGCAGAAAAAGCAGGCTTGTCAGCGGATGAAACGATTGATCTAGCCCGTGCAGCAGCCATTTACAAGTTTGACTTGTTGACAGGTATGGTTGGTGAATTTGACGAACTCCAAGGAATTATGGGTGAAAAATATGCCCTTCTTGCTGGTGAAACTCCAGCGGTGGCAGCTGCTATTCGTGAACACTACATGCCTACATCAGCTGAAGGAGAACTTCCAAAGAGCAAGGTTGGCGCAGTTCTAGCCATTGCAGACAAATTGGATACGATTTTGAGCTTCTTCTCAGTAGGCTTGATTCCATCAGGGTCTAATGACCCTTATGCCCTTCGTCGTGCAACTCAAGGCGTTGTTCGTATCTTGGATGCCTTTGGTTGGCACATTGCTATGGATGAGCTGATTGATAGCCTTTATGCTTTGAAATTTGATAGCTTGACTTATGAAAATAAGACAGAGGTTATGGACTTTATCAAGGCTCGTGTTAATAAGATGATGGGTTCTACTCCAAAAGACATCAAGGAAGCCGTTCTTGCAGGATCAAACTTTGTTGTGGCAGAGATGCTGGAAGCAGCAAGTGCTCTTGTAGAAGCAAGCAAGGAAGAATACTTCAAACCATCTGTCGAATCACTTTCTCGTGCCTTTAACTTGGCTGAGAAGGCAGAAGGAGTTGCTACAGTTGATTCAGCTCTCTTTGAAAATGAAGAAGAGAAAGCCTTGGCAGAAGCAGTAGAATCACTTGTTTTGTCAGGGACTGCCAGTCAGCAATTGAAACAACTCTTTGCTCTTAGCCCTGTCATCAATGCCTTCTTTGAGAATACTATGGTTATGGCCGAAGATCAGACTGTTCGACAAAATCGTTTGGCAATCTTGTCGCAATTAACCAAGAAAGCAGCTAAACTTGCACGTTTTAACCAAATCAATACCAAATAAAATCTGTTAAACGGATTAAATCTTATCATAAAGGAGAGAAACATGGATCCTAAAAAAATTGATCGTATCAACGAGCTTGCCAAAAAGAAAAAAACAGAAGGCTTGACCCCAGAAGAAAAAGTGGAACAAGCCAAACTACGTGAGGAGTACATCGAAGGTTATCGTCGCACGGTTCGTCACCATATTGAAGGGATCAAAATTGTGGACGAAGAAGGGAACGATGTTACACCAGAAAAACTACGCCAAGCCCAACGTGAAAAAGGCTTACATGGCCGTAGTCTCGATGATCCAAATTCATAAGCACTATTCTTTCTTTTAATAAAGATAGATAAAATAATACTCAAAAGACTAGCAGTTTGTGTCTGCTAGTCTTTTTAACTAAAAAAGGAACCAAAATGGTTCCTAATACTCTTCGAAAATCAAATTCAAACCACGTCAACGTCGCCTTGCCGTACTCAAGTACAGCCTGCGGCTAGTTTCCTAGTTTGCTCTTTGATTTTCATTGAGTATAAAACTATCATTAGTAACTTGCACCGGCTGTAGCGTCTGCGCCACCACCGTGGCCTCCAGCATCACCTGCATCAGAAGCTCCAGATGTAGCATCTGCGCCACCGTGGCCTCCAGCAGGAGCTGCAGTATTTCCACCAACTAGACGTTGACCAGTTGTATTGAGGTACCAGTCAAGCCATGGTTGGAAATTAAAGATGATTTCATTGATTCCAGCATATGAACCATCTGGATAGTACATTGCTTGGTAATTGTGGGTATTAATAACGCCTTCTGGTGTTCCTGGGACAATTGTACGGACATATTCTTGATCCCCGTTACGCAATACGCCGACAACCCATTCAACATTTTTCATTCTAGAATCTGGCAATGAACCGTGTACAGTTCCTAAACGGTTTCCTGATTGAGCACGTACACGTTTACCAAACATTGTATTTGGATCTTGGTGTGCGTTATTAAAGTACAAGAATTGGTTATTATCATCTGCAAATGTCAACTCAAATGGCATTGCTTTCAAGAACATGTCAATTTGGTTAACTGTCAAGATACCATGGTCTAATTTAACGTAAGTATCTCCAGAAACAGCTCCAACAAGTTCAGCTGCTTTTTCTACCCATTCAGGATCATCAGGGTCAACACCTTGAATGGTAGTTGCAATTGAATTTGTACAATATAAATCTTCTGGTTCAATTGGTTTTGGTTTTTTCAATTTTGAAACGACTCCCACATATTTTACAAAGTTGTCCAAGCATGTTTCAAGGAAATTAATAGTTCCTTCGTTCGTGATATTGCCTTCTGCGTCAAATGCTTCTTTGGCTTTACCAAGAAGGAATTCGTTACCTGGAAGCGTATAGGCATTAACACCTGGAGCGTCAAGAATCTTACGAAGGTGAACTTGGGCACGAGAAGTACCTTGGTCGTAGTAAGAAGCTCCCACAATCATGACTGGTTTGTTTTCAAATGGATGAACTTCGTATGAAAGCCATTCAAGAACAGATTTTAGAGAAGCTGAGATTGTGTGGTTGTGCTCAGGAGTAGCGATGATAACACCATCAGCACGAGTAATTCTGTTATACAAGAGACGCAATTGGAAGCTTTCGTCCCATTTTTCGTCTTGGTTAAACATTGGAACTTCGTCAATTTCAAGAACTTCTAATTCAAATTTGAGTTTGAAGTGGCGACGGATGAATTCCAAGAGTTTACGGTTATATGATTGATCGTAGTTTGATCCTACAAGTCCAACAAATTTCATTCTTTATGGTCTCCTATCTTACAAATTTTCCCAGTCAAAGTCTTCAGCATCTTTGCGAAGTAGTGCTTGTGCATTGCGCAATTTTTCTGTAATTTTTACAAAGATACGGAAGTCGTCAAAAGTGGCATCCAGTTTTTTAATAACATCAAGGTCAACCAAGTCGCCACTTGGGTTAAAGGCTTGAAGAGAGTGTGAAAGCAAGAATTCATCTGGAAGGACACTTGCTTTGATTTCTGGAGCATTCAAGATTTGGCGAAGTTGCATTTGAGCACGTGATGAACCGAGTGTACCGTAAGAAGCACCTGTAATCATGATTGGTTTATTCAAGAGTGGGTAAATACCATAAGACAACCAAGCAAGAGCGCTCATCAAAACAGCTGGAATAGAGTGATCATATTCAGGAGTACCGATAATAACACCATCAGCCTCTTCAATTTTAGCAGCAATTTCTAAGATTTCAGCAGGTACTTGCTTGTCAGCTGGTTTGTTGAAGACAGGAATGTCTTTGATTTCAACAAGTTCAATTTCAGCTTTGTCAGCAAAGTGTTTTTGCATGTATTGAAGCAATTGACGGTTTGTAGAACGTTTTGAATTTGTTCCAACAATAGCAATAAGTTTTAACATGAGATTTCCTTTCTCTTTTTACATAATACAATTTTTAAACTCCATTGAAACAGTTGTCTCTATAGAGTAGGAATTCCTGAAGAACAACTTAGGTGACCTTCCTTATCGATGAGGATGACTTCGATGCCCTCCAAACTTTCTACTTGCCAAAGGATAGAAGCAGGTCTTTCTCCAAAGAGTCGAGTTGTCCAGATTTCACCATCAACTGATTTATCAGAGATGATTGTGAGACTAGCGAGTTCTGTTTCAACAGGATATCCTGTTTGACTGTCAAAAATGTGATGGTAATCTTGTCCATCGACGGTCAGGTGACGTTCATAAATGCCTGAAGTCACGACAGATTGATTGACAACAGGGATGGTCATTAAGTGATTCCCCCTCGGATTGGCTGGGTCTTGAATCCCGATTTGCCAAGGCTGATTTCCTCTTGCCTGATTTTTTCCAATGGTCAGGATATTCCCTCCCAGATTGATTAAGGCAGATGTCACTCCCTCTTCTCTCAGAAATTGGGCAACCTTATCCGCACTATAACCCTTGGCTAAACAACCAAGATCGATCTTCATTCCTTTCTGTTTCAAGAACACAGTGGAAGTAGAAGAGTCTAACTCGATATAATGAGGATTGATTAGAGGTAGCACCGCTTCAATTTCTTGAGGTTGGGCGACCTTGGCATCTGAAAAACCGATACGCCAGGTTTGAATCAAGGGACCAATGCTGATATTGAGATGGCTAGAGGGCGCTAGGCTATGCTCTAACCCAAGTGAAATCAGTTCAAACAGGTCTGGATGAACCGTGACAGGAGCTATTCCTGCTTGATAATTGATTTCCATCAACTCAGATTTCTGGCTATTAGCATTGAAGCGGTATTCTAGCTCTCTGAGTAAATCAAAGGATTTTTGGAGCAAGCTATCGGCTCGCTCATCCACTAATGAAATAGTGATAGTGGTTCCCATTAGCCGTTCAGAATGTGAACTAAGAGGCAAGCTACCAACTCCTTTCTCTTATAGAAAATAAGTTGTAATATCAAGCAATTATCCAAATTGAAGCCCTTACATTTTATTTTCATGTTATTAGAATACCATAAAGTTAGACTTTTCACAAATAAAATTTGGAAAAAGTCAAGAAATATGCTCATAAAATTCATGAGGCTTGAAAACAGGATAAATGGGGAATTATTTTTGATAAAAAATGCTGAAATAATAGTAAACCACTTGTAAACGCTAACAGTAAATGGTATACTAGTAGAGTAAATTTAAAATTGAAGGCAGGAAATTTTTTATGAGTAAAATCGTTGTAGTCGGTGCGAACCACGCTGGTACAGCATGTATCAATACCATGTTGGATAATTTTGGAAATGAGAACGAAATTGTTGTATTTGACCAAAACTCTAACATCTCTTTCCTAGGATGTGGAATGGCCCTTTGGATCGGTGAACAAATTGACGGTGCTGAAGGCTTGTTCTATTCTGATAAAGAAAAATTGGAAGCTAAAGGTGCTAAGGTTTATATGAATTCACCAGTTCTTTCAATCGACTATGATAACAAAGTAGTTACAGCGGAAGTTGAAGGAAAAGAGCACAAAGAATCATACGAAAAATTGATTTTCGCTACAGGTTCTACACCAATCTTGCCACCAATCGAAGGTGTTGAAATTGTTAAAGGGAACCGTGAATTCAAAGCGACTCTTGAAAATGTTCAATTTGTTAAGTTGTACCAAAACGCAGAAGAAGTCATCGAAAAACTTGCTGACAAGAGCAAACACCTAGATCGCATCGCTGTTGTTGGTGGTGGTTATATCGGTGTTGAACTTGCTGAAGCCTTCGAGCGTCTAGGAAAAGAAGTTGTCCTTGTTGATATCGTTGATACTGTCTTGAACGGTTACTATGACAAAGACTTCACACAAATGATGGCCAAGAACTTGGAAGACCACAATATCCGCTTGGCGCTAGGTCAAACAGTAAAAGCTATCCAAGGTGATGGAAAAGTAGAGCGCTTAGTAACAGACAAAGAAACATTTGATGTGGATATGGTTGTTCTTGCGGTTGGTTTCCGTCCAAACACAGCACTTGCTGATGGTAAGATTGAACTCTTCCGTAACGGTGCCTTCCTTGTAGACAAGAAACAAGAAACATCTATCCCAGGCGTTTACGCAGTAGGTGACTGTGCGACTGTTTATGACAATGCACGTAAAGACACTAGCTACATCGCTCTTGCTTCAAATGCTGTGCGTACTGGTATCGTTGGTGCCTACAACGCTTGTGGCCATGAATTGGAAGGAATCGGTGTGCAAGGATCAAACGGTATCTCAATCTACGGTCTTCACATGGTTTCAACTGGTTTGACTCTTGAAAAAGCAAAAGCTGCAGGTTACAATGCAACTGAAACAGGCTTTAACGATCTTCAAAAACCAGAATTCATGAAACATGACAACCATGAAGTAGCCATCAAGATTGTCTTTGACAAAGACAGCCGTGAAATTCTTGGTGCCCAAATGGTCTCACACGATTCTGCAATCAGCATGGGAATCCACATGTTCTCACTTGCTATCCAAGAGCATGTGACAATTGATAAATTGGCATTGACAGATCTATTCTTCTTGCCACACTTCAACAAACCATACAACTACATCACAATGGCTGCCCTTACAGCTGAAAAATAAAAATGAATGAGCTATCTGGCCTTAAGTTAAGGTCAGATAGTTTTTTTAGTCAATGTGTACCCATACAATTATCCATTTTTTATCTTGTGATTCCTTCTAATCTAACTTAAAATGAAATAGTAGCTACCAATACAAATGATGAGGATAAAGAAATGACTGAAAATCGTTATGAATTAAATAAAAACTTGGCACAGATGCTCAAGGGCGGTGTAATCATGGACGTTCAGAACCCTGAACAGGCCCGTATTGCAGAGGCTGCTGGTGCGGCAGCTGTTATGGCCTTGGAGCGGATTCCGGCTGATATTCGTGCAGCTGGTGGGGTTTCCCGTATGAGTGATCCAAAGATGATTAAGGAAATCCAAGAAGCGGTTAGTATTCCAGTAATGGCTAAGGTCAGAATCGGGCATTTTGTTGAAGCTCAGATTTTAGAGGCTATTGAAATTGACTATATCGATGAGAGTGAAGTTTTATCTCCAGCTGACGACCGTTTCCATGTGGACAAGAAAGAATTCCAAGTTCCTTTTGTCTGTGGAGCTAAGGACTTGGGTGAAGCCTTGCGTCGTATCGCTGAGGGTGCTTCTATGATTCGTACTAAAGGAGAACCGGGTACAGGAGATATTGTCCAAGCTGTTCGCCATATGCGTATGATGAATCAGGAAATTCGCCGCATTCAAAATTTACGTGAGGACGAACTTTATGTTGCTGCTAAGGACTTGCAAGTCCCTGTAGAATTGGTCCAATATGTTCATGAACATGGAAAATTGCCAGTTGTAAATTTTGCGGCTGGAGGTGTTGCAACGCCAGCTGATGCTGCGTTGATGATGCAATTAGGGGCAGAGGGTGTCTTTGTCGGTTCAGGTATTTTCAAGTCAGGAGATCCTGTTAAACGAGCGAGTGCTATTGTTAAGGCTGTGACTAACTTCCGTAATCCTCAAATCCTAGCTCAAATCTCTGAAGATTTAGGAGAAGCTATGGTTGGTATCAATGAAAATGAAATCCAAATTCTCATGGCAGAGCGAGGAAAATAGATGAAAATCGGAATATTGGCCTTGCAAGGTGCCTTTGCAGAACATGCAAAAGTGCTAGATCAATTAGGTGTCGAGAGTGTTGAAATAAGAAATCTAGATGATTTTCAGCAAGGTCAGAGTGACTTGTCAGGTTTGATTTTGCCTGGTGGGGAGTCTACAACCATGGGCAAGCTCTTACGAGACCAGGACATGCTGATTCCCATTCGAGAAGCCATTCTATCTGGTTTACCAGCCTTTGGAACCTGCGCGGGTTTAATTTTGCTGGCTAAGGAAATTACTTCTCAGGAAGAGAGTCATCTAGGAACTATGGATATGGTGGTCGAGCGCAATGCCTATGGGCGCCAATTAGGAAGTTTCTATACGGAAGCAGAATGTAAGGGAGTTGGTCAGATTCCAATGACCTTTATCCGTGGTCCAATTATCAGCAGTGTTGGAGAAGATGTAGAAATTCTAGCAAGAGTTGATAATCAAATCGTTGCAGCCCAAGAAAAAAATATGCTGGTAACTTCTTTTCATCCAGAATTGACTGATGATGTGCGCTTGCACCAGTACTTTATCGAAATGTGTAAAGAAAAAAGTTGAGATTGAATTTCTCAACTTTTTTACATGTAATAAACAATGGCGATGTATTGGAGGGCAGATGCTGCTAGGATAAAGAGATGCCAAATCATGTGGAAATAAGGTTTTTTCTTTGCATAAAACCCAGCCCCAACTGTATAACAAAGTCCGCCAGTTACCATGAGACTCCAGAAAATTGGCGTTGTTTGACTGATAATGACAGGAATGATAGCTAGAACCAACCAGCCCATAATCAGGTAAAGAGCAAGGCTAAATTTCTCATTGACTTTTTTAGCAAAGATTTTATAGAGAATACCAAAGATGGTCGTTCCCCATTGGATGGCAATAATTAGATAGCCAAACCAGTTATTCATCAAAGTCAGTACGACAGGTGTATAAGAGCCTGCGATAGCCACATAAATCATAGAATGGTCAATAATTCTCAAGACGTATTTGTGGGTCGAACCATAGGCCATAGAGTGGTAAATGGTGGATGAGAGGAACATGAGAAAGAGACTGATAACGAAAATGGAAACGCCGATAGAGGATAAAAATCCATGTACTTCATAAGTATAGGTGGATGAAATAGGCAGTAAGATGAGCATGATGACGGCACCCACAGCATGGGTCACACTATTAGCAATCTCCTCTCCAAAACTGAGTTGTTTGCTGAGTTTAAGACTAGTGTTCATCGGATTACCTCCTCTTCAGTATGATGGATTAAGACTAGAGTTTGATGATAGAGTTTAACGGTTTGGCAGCTGGTTTGGATAATGGGGTTAGCTGGATCCATTCCTTGGTTCATGTAGTCCACAAAAGCATCGTAGAGTTGGTCTGAACTTGCTTGAGTTTGTAGAGTATTAAGTGTCTGGGCTATTTCTTGAATAGAGAATACCGACTTGAGGGTTGTGATAGCAATCAGACGGGCAATCTGTTGGCGTTGGTATTTTTTCTTGTCAGGCTTTGTAAGATAACCATGTTTGACATAATTGTTGACCATGGATGCTGTTAGACCCTTATCTTTATCTGGAGAGATAGGGGCGCAGACCTGATTGACATAGAGCAACACCTGGTCCAGATAGAGATCAATGTTTGGAATTTCTGCCCATTTGGGGTAGGAAAAGGTAGTTTTCATTTTCAACTCCTTTTTATCTAGTTTTAATAACTAGATTATAAAATAACAAAAACAGAAAGTCAAGTTTTAACTGCTTGTAGAAAGACTTAAATTATGCTATGATGGGAGAAACTAGTCAGAAATGAGGAGAAAAGATGGAGATTCGTTTAGCTTTTCCAAATGAAGTAGATGCCATCATGCAGGTGATGGAGGAAGCCAAGAAATGTTTAGCAGATGCTGGTAGTGACCAGTGGCAAAATGGTTATCCAAATGCAGAGGTTATTATCGATGATATTATTTCAGGTCAAGCCTATGTAGCCTTGGAAGAGGGAGAACTACTAGCCTATGCTGCTGTGACCAAGAGTCCAGAGGCAACCTATGAAGCTATTTATGAAGGAAACTGGCAAGCTGGAGAGTCAGAGTACCTAGTCTTTCACCGTATCGCTGTGGCAGCAGATGTGCAGGGACAAGGAGTTGCTCAAACCTTCTTAGAGGGCTTGATTGAAGGATTTGATTATCTAGATTTTCGCTCAGATACGCATGTTGCAAACAAGGTCATGCAGCATATTTTTGAAAAACTTGGTTTTAAACAGGTTGGTAAAGTGCCTGTTGATGGCGAACGCTTGGCCTATCAAAAATTGAAGAAATAATGCAAAAGAAGTACGCAAAAATGCTCTATTCTTCGCCAATTGGCTCCCTTTCTCTCGTAGCTGATGAGCATTATTTATATGGAATTTGGGTTCAGGAGCAGAAGCATTTTGAGAGGGGGATAGGAGATGAAACGATAGAAGCAGTTGTTAGTCATCCCATTTTAGACTCAGTTATTGCTTGCTTAGATGGTTACTTTAAAGGCAAGTCTCGGGATTTATCCGACTTGCCCTTGGCTCCAATCGGAACGGATTTTGAAAAGCGGGTCTGGGTCTACTTACAGAGCATTCCTTATGGTCAGACAGTGACCTATGGACAAATAGCCCAAGATTTGCAAGTGGCTTCTGCTCAAGCAATTGGTGGAGCAGTGGGGCGCAATCCTTGGTCTATCCTAGTACCTTGTCATCGTGTGCTAGGAGCTGGCAAGCGTCTGACAGGTTATGCTGCAGGAGTGGAAAAGAAAGCTTGGCTCTTGGAGCATGAAGACGCAGATTTTAAAGATAGAAACAATAGAAAGTGAAACACATGTTAGAATTTATCGAATACCCAAAATGTTCAACTTGTAAAAAAGCAAAACAAGAATTAAATCAATTAGGTGTGGACTACAAAGCTGTTCACATCGTCGAAGAAACACCAAGCCAAGAAGTCATTTTGAACTGGCTAGAAACCTCAGGATTTGAATTGAAACAATTTTTCAACACTAGTGGAATTAAATACCGTGAATTAGGGCTAAAAGATAAGGTAGGAAGTTTATCAAATCAAGAAGCAGCTGAATTGCTAGCAAGCGACGGTATGTTATTAAAACGACCGATTTTAGTAGAAAATGGAACTGTTAAGCAAATCGGTTATCGAAAAGCTTATGAAGAATTGGGACTGAAATAGTTTTTACTTATCTCTTTGATAGATAAAATATATAGCCTCCCTGTTTCAAAGTATGATAAACTAGTAGGTAGACAAAGTCTGTATCTGACCGTAGCAAATAATTTCATTGACGGCAGAAGTATGGTAGAATGAATCATTATCAGGAGAGGATGTTTTTATGAATGTTACAACGATTTTAGCATCAGATTGGTACCAAAACTTGATGCAATTGATTCCGGATGGCAAGCTGTTTAGCCTGCGTTCGGTCTTTGATGGAATCCCGAGAATTGTCCAACAACTTCCGACAACGATTATGTTGACAATTGGTGGTGCCTTTTTTGGCTTGGTTTTGGCGCTTCTTTTTGCCATTGTGAAGATCAATCGTGTCAAGATTTTATATCCCTTGCAGGCCTTCTTTGTTAGTTTCTTAAAAGGGACACCGATTTTAGTGCAACTCATGCTAACCTATTACGGAATTCCTTTGGCTTTGAAAGCTCTCAATCAGCAATGGGGGACTGGTCTCAATATCAATGCGATTCCAGCTGCTGCTTTTGCGATTGTCGCCTTTGCCTTTAATGAGGCAGCTTATGCTAGTGAAACCATTCGTGCAGCCATTCTCTCAGTCAACCCTGGTGAGATTGAGGCGGCACGTAGTTTGGGTATGACCCGAGCACAAGTTTATCGTCGCGTGATTATTCCTAATGCAGCGGTGGTAGCTACTCCAACCTTAATCAATTCCCTCATCGGCTTGACCAAGGGAACTTCCCTAGCCTTTAGTTCGGGTGTTGTGGAAGTCTTTGCCCAAGCTCAGATTTTGGGTGGAGCTGATTACCGCTATTTTGAACGCTTTATCTCCGTTGCTCTTGTTTATTGGGTAGTCAATATCGGAATTGAAAGCCTCGGTCGTTTCATCGAGAGAAAAATGGCTATTTCTGCACCCGATACAGTGCAAACAGATGTGAAAGGAGACCTTCGTTAATGATTAAGATTTCGAATTTAAGCAAATCCTTTTCAGGACAGACTGTCTTGGATCATCTGGACTTGGATATTCAAAAAGGGGAAGTTGTAGCCTTGATTGGTTCTTCAGGAGCTGGAAAATCAACATTCCTTCGCAGTCTCAATTATCTTGAAACACCTGACAGTGGCTCTATTCAGATTGATGATTTTTCAGTTGATTTTTCTAAAATCACTCAAGAAGAAATCCTTGTCCTACGCCGTAAGCTGTCTATGGTATTTCAGCAGTTTAATTTGTTTGAGCGCCGCACAGCACTTGATAATGTGAAAGAAGGCTTGGTTGTTGTCAAGAAATTATCTGACCAAGAAGCGACTAAGATTGCCAAGGAAGAGTTGGCTAAGGTTGGGCTTTCTGATCGTGAGAATCATTATCCTCGTCATTTATCAGGTGGACAGAAGCAGCGGGTTGCCCTAGCGCGTGCCCTTGCCATGAAACCAGATGTCTTGCTCTTAGACGAACCAACTTCAGCCCTTGACCCAGAATTGGTTGGTGAAGTAGAAAAATCTATTGCAGATGCTGCTAAGTCAGGTCAAACCATGATTTTGGTTAGTCATGATATGTCCTTTGTAGCCCAAGTGGCTGATAAGATTCTCTTCTTAGATAAGGGGAAAATCATCGAGTCTGGAACACCGGATGAGATTATCCACCATCCTAAAGAAGAGCGCACAAAAGAATTCTTTGCTAGTTACAAACGGACTTATATTTGATATAATAGATAAAGAAAAACTCAGTTAGCTGGACTAGCTGAGTTTACTCTTTAAAAAAGATAGAAATGAGAGAAATCATGCTACTGCAACTATTTTCTTTATATTTCGAGAGTTTGATCTTGACCACCATCCTTGTCCTGATTTTTTTAGGGATTTGGATTGGACTGAGAGCCATGTCGGGAGTTGATAAGACAGCCAAGGCTCGCCAAGCCCATCTCTATGATATGATTATGATTGGAGTTTTGGTTGTTCCAGTATTATCCTTTGCGGTTATGAGTTTAATTCTTGTTTTCAAAGCATAATCCTTGCTTGATTGACAAGAAAGAGTTAGAATAAAGATAGTTACAACAAGAAAGAAGGAATCTATATGTACGATACTATTATTATCGGTGCTGGACCTGCAGGTATGACTGCAGCCTTGTATGCTGCTCGAAGTAATCTCAAAGTAGGCTTGATTGAAGGTGGTCTGCCAGGTGGTCAGATGAATAATACATCTGATATTGAAAATTACCCAGGATACGCTAATATTAGTGGACCTGAATTGGCTGAAAAGATGTTTGAACCACTTGAAAATCTTGGTGTTGAGCACATCTATGGTTATGTTGAAAACGTAGAAGATCATGGTGATTTTAAGAAAGTGATTACTGATGACCAAACATATGAAACTCGTACCGTTATCGTAGCGACTGGTTCTAAACACCGTCCTTTGGGAGTTACAGGAGAAGAAGAACTGAACAGTCGTGGTGTTTCTTACTGTGCCGTGTGTGATGGTGCTTTCTTCCGTGACCAAGATTTGTTGGTAGTTGGTGGGGGAGATTCAGCTGTTGAAGAAGCCCTCTTCTTGACTCGTTTTGCCAAGACTGTTACCATTGTTCACCGTCGTGACCAACTTCGTGCCCAAAAGGTTTTACAAGACCGCGCCTTTGCGAATGAGAAAATCAGCTTTATCTGGGATTCTGTAGTGAAGGAAATCAAGGGTGAAAACAGAGTAGAATCTGTCGTTTTTGAAAATGTGAAAACAGGTCAAGTGACAGAGCAAGCCTTTGGTGGTGTCTTTATCTATGTTGGTTTGGACCCTGTTAGCGATTTTGTTAAAGAATTGAATATTCAAGATCAGGCTGGTTGGATTGTGACAGATAATCACATGAAAACTGCAGTTGACGGTATCTTTGCAGTTGGAGATGTTCGCTTGAAAGACCTTCGTCAAGTAACAACAGCAGTTGGAGATGGAGCTATCGCTGGTCAAGAAGCCTATAAATTTATCACAGAACATAGTTAATACACTTCGAAAATCTCTTCAAACCACGTCAGTTTCGCTTTGCCGTAGGTATGGTTACTGACTTCGTCAGTCTTATCTACAACCTCAAAAACATGTTTTGAGCTGACTTCGTCAGTTCTATCCACAACCTCAAAACAGTGTTTTGAGCTGACTTCGTCAGTTCTATCCACAACCTCAAAGCAGTGCTTTGAGCAACCTGCGGCTAGCTTCCTAGTTTGCTCTTTGATTTTCCTTGAGTATTAAAATAGGTCATTTTCTTCTGGGAGGAGGATAGTCTCTCTACCATCCATGTCTAAAACCAAGACTCTGGGGGGATAAAGAGGATCGAAAGGATGGTTAAAGTCAAAATCAATGGCTGTAGGGAGGTGTTGACTTGAAAAGTGGAAGGTAATTTTTCCTTGGTTATTGAGCAATTGAAACTCAAGTTCTTCTTCCAATTCAAAGACATTTTTTAAGAAATGGTCGATAATATACCAAAAAGAGTCAATAACATCATCAGGCAAGCTGGTAACAATTCCAAAACTAGCCGACCGCATGTGGGTATTGGTAAAAGCCATATTTCTGCCCCCTTTCTTTTCCCTTATCATACAGCAAATAGGATTAAAAATCAAGAAAAGGTGATTTTTTGAAAAGGATTTTAGCTACAGGGAAAAATAAGGAAAAAAATTCCCAAAAATCTACCGAAGTTAATAGGTAAATTCCCAAATTAACTTGATTATATAATTTTCAGTTACTTTGAGAAGTTACGGTTTAGAAAAATATTTTTCATATCTATTGACTTTTAGGGGTGAAATTTGGTATTATAGTAGGCGGTATTGTTTACCCCATTTGAAAGGCCCCGGAACCTTCCAAATACTTTTCGATGGGAAGGAACACCCATCACCGTAAACAAAAATCGAACTATATATAGGAGAAATCATGAACAAAACAACATTTATGGCTAAACCAGGCCAAGTTGAACGTAAATGGTACGTAGTTGACGCAACTGATGTACCACTTGGACGTCTTTCTGCAGTAGTTGCTAGCGTACTTCGCGGAAAAAACAAACCAACATTTACACCACACACTGATACAGGTGACTTTGTGATTGTTATCAATGCTGAAAAAGTTAAATTGACTGGTAAAAAAGCAACTGATAAAATCTACTACACTCACTCAAACCACCCAGGTGGATTGAAACAAATCTCTGCAGGTGAACTTCGTTCTAAAAATGCAGTACGCTTGATCGAGAAATCAGTTAAAGGTATGCTTCCGCACAATACACTTGGACGCGCTCAAGGTATGAAGTTGAAGGTATTTGTTGGAGCTGAGCACACTCACGCTGCACAACAACCAGAAGTTCTTGATATTTCAGGACTTATCTAAGGAAAGGAACAATAAAGTATGTCACAAGCACAATATGCAGGTACTGGACGTCGTAAAAACGCTGTTGCACGCGTTCGCCTTGTTCCAGGAACTGGTAAAATCACTGTTAACAAAAAAGATGTTGAAGAGTACATCCCACACGCTGACCTTCGTCTTGTCATCAACCAACCATTCGCAGTTACTTCAACTGCAGGTTCATACGACGTTTTCGTTAACGTTGTAGGTGGTGGATACGCTGGTCAATCAGGAGCTATCCGTCACGGTATCGCTCGTGCCCTTCTTCAAGTAGACCCAGACTTCCGCGATTCATTGAAACGCGCAGGACTTCTTACACGTGACTCACGTAAAGTTGAACGTAAGAAACCAGGTCTTAAGAAAGCTCGTAAAGCATCACAATTTAGTAAACGTTAATCAATACGATCATATCAACGTTTCAAAGCACTCAAAAGTTTACCTTATGGGTGCTTTTTTCGTGTTTTTTTGAAAAATTTACCTTATTTTTATAGTAAGATGAAATAAGAATAGGATAAATCGATCAGGACAGTAAAATCGAATTCTAACAATGTTTTAGAAGTAGAGGTGTACTATTCTAGTTTCAATCTACTATATTATGGATAATGCAAGATTCTATAGAATGGGGAAGCTAGAACTTTTATGCGAAGAGTTTGGGCATAAACTTTTACCTCTTCCTCCCTACTCGCCTGAGTACAATCCTATTGAGAAAACATGGGTTCATATCAAAAAGCACCTCAAAAAGGTATTACCAAGTTGCAATACCTTTTACAAGGCTTTTTTGTCCTGCTCTTGTTTCAATTGACTATAAATCGCTATAAGAAAAAATCATTTTATTGGTATAAAGAAGTGATTGAAAGTAATGGCGAAACTTTATATGATTGATTCATAAAAAAAAGAGCCTGGGACAAAATAGTTCTCGACCACAAAAAAGCTAGAGATTTCCAATTGTGGAACTCTAGCTTTTTAATTTTGAGTCGTTCTCTTATTGTATTTTAGGAGGTTATTAGCCATAAGTACCAATCCCATGTCAATTCTCACTTGACGTTTGCCTCTCAGATTACATCTCTTGTAACCCAAACAAGCCTTTATCTGCCCGAAAACAGGTTCCACATCAATCTTGCGTTGAGCAAAAATCTGTCTACCTTCAGGAGATAAAAGCGCCTGATATTCTTTAGCTTTCAAGTTTTGATAGCGTTCGTTCATATACAGTCCCTTTTGAGGGGCTGATTCAGGTTAATCAGCGTAGTAAACCTTGATTTCCTGTTGAAATCTGATGTTTGGTATGGTGAAAACGATAGCACCAGCCATCAGGATGTGTGTAGCTACCCTCCTTGTCATCATAGTGCCAATTCGCTAAGTTTTTAGCTGACTGTTTATACCCTCTCTTCTGTTCCTTGTCAAACATGGCATATTTAATCAGATGGTTCACCTCCTTTTCATCTAAACGAAGGAGGTTCTCTTCACTTCCATATCCAGCATCTGCGACAACTGTCTTCAAGTCATGCGGATAGGTTTCAAGGAATGGCAGAAGAGTCTTGGTGTCTGTCGGATTTGAGAAGACATCATAGTGAAGAACAAATTGGTTTTCAGTAGCGATTTGAAGATTATAAGCAGCCTTGAGTTGACCATTTTTCATATGATCTTCCTTCATCCGCATAAAAGTGGCATCTGGATCGGTTTTGGAAAAACTGTTACGTCCTTGAAATGTCTCCTGATAGTTCTCATATTTTTCAGCACGTACTGAAAAATCCTCCTTGACTTTACGCAAGACTTTCTTGAGTTTACGACGTTGGGTTTTACGTTCATCTTTCCCTTTAACGGGTGTCTCCTCAATGTCCTGGTTCAATTTTTTCAATTCTTCTTCAAGGACTTGAGCGAATGCAAGCAACTGCTCTGAGGAGATAGGCTTTTGTGTATCCAGTTCGATAGCTTTATGGATAAGGGGAGTGATTTCTTCTTGAAAATAGGCCTGTATCTGTTCTTGAAGTTTGGCGGAGAATTTCTCTGTCGCTTTCTTCCACACAAAACTATACTTGTTGACATTGGCTTCAATCTTAGTACCATCAATAAACAAACAATCTAAGGTCACTAACTCTTCCATTTTTAAACGAAGATTGAGGTCGATGAAAAGATTGCGAATGAGTTCTTCCATCCCTTCAGCTACACGAAAACGATTGATGGTGCGATAGCTGACAACCAACTGCCCTGTTAGGTACTGCATAGCCAGATTTTCAATCATCATTTTTTCAATTTTTCGCCCAGAGAAAATCCCTTGTGAATAGGCAAATAGAAGAGCAGATACAAGCATTTTAGGGTGATAAGACGGGCGACCAAAGGCATGATAGAAGGCGTGGAAGTGACAATCCTCCAAGGTATTCACCACTTTTTCAATAGTAAAGACGAGATGGTCTTGTGGCAATAAAGAACTGATTTCTAGTGGTAAAGTTGTTTGATTTGTGTTATAGTGAATATGCATGGGATAGCCTTTCTAAATGGTTTATTAAGCAATTCTATTTTACCAAGACTCTTTTTTGGAGATAAGGGACTATTGTTCCAGCCTCTTTTTTACGTAAGAATAGCAACAAGGAATTCCAAGTTAATCCATTGATTAAAGTTTTTGAAAAAATTATAAATAGAATGTAATTAATTGAATATATAATAGATTTTTTAGAAGTTTCTGTTGTTATATTATATAGATGTGAAAGCGTTTTTATGGTATAATAATTGTATCTGTATAGTATAAAAACAATAATAATAGAGGATGATAAAAGATGAATATTCAGAAACAATTTACTTGGACTGATTTTTATAAAGAGTTTGCTCAAAAACTAGTAGCTTATAAAGATAATAGACTGCTTCTTACCAAGAAGGTAAAAGAAATCTATGAACTTTCAGGTATATCGATGCCAACATTGGAAAAAGATAATAATTTGGTAGACATTGATCCTTTTACAGTATTTGGATTATTCAATAAGAACTTGAGAGTTGAAAATAGGATTAAAATCTTAAATGCAATAGTAAAGTTATTTGATTTAGGAAGTAAGACTCCGAATTCTTTTGATGGCATACCAGTCCTAAACAATCAAAACGCTACCTATTATAGATTTATTGATGAAAAAAGTGATGAAGATATTGAAGATTTATGGTCACTATTTCTTGCGGCATTAGAATATGATAAGAAAAAAACTACTGATAATAAGGAGAGAGTTTCACACTACTTTGATATTGTGAACAATAAAAAAGGGAATGGTAATAGCAAAACTACCATAGGTTTGTATTGGATTGCTCCCGATTCTTTTTTGAATTTAGATAGTCGAAACCAATGGTACATTTTTGAATCTGGTAAATTTCCGACGGAAATTTCAAATAGTTTACCAAGTATAGATTCAAAGATAACTGCTGCAAAATATTTTCAAATAGTTGAAACAATAAATTTCTATTTTAATAGTGCAGAAGCCAAGTTTAAGAATTTTAAAGAATTATCTTTTGAAGCATGGAAGTATTCTGAAGAAGTGAATAAAAAAAATCAAGAACTTAAGATGGTGGCAGAATCTTCAGCTTTGATGGATGATGAGAATGAGACAATAAGGTATTGGGTATATGCTCCAGGGGAAGGTTCTTATATGTGGGAGGACTTTTACAAGCGTGGAGTAATGGCTATAGGATGGAATGAAATTGGAGATCTCAGTTTATTTAAAAATAAATCAGAGATCAAAGAGGCAATGAAAAAAATTTATGGTCCTAACTTATCATACCAGAATGCAACACATGCTACTTGGCAATTTGCCAATGAAATGAAAGTTGGAGATATTATTTTTGTAAAAAAAGGTAGAAGTCAACTTATTGGGCGTGGGATTGTTACCTCTGACTATTTCTATGACTCTGAAGCTGAGGAGTATAATCATATAAGAATAGTGAATTGGACTCATCATGGAGAATGGCCTTATCCAGGTAAAGCAGCTATGAAAACTTTAACCGATGTAACTCCCTATATTGATGTTGTAGAGAAACTAAAAAATATTTTTGATGATGATACATCTGAAGATGTTGAAGAAGTTGAAAAATCATATTCTTCATATACAAAGGAAGATTTTCTTAATGATGTATTTATGTCGGAAGAAGAGTATGAAAGATTGAGGTCTGTTCTTGTTTTTAAAAAGAATATTATCTTACAAGGGGCCCCAGGTGTAGGTAAAACATATACTGCAAAACGCTTAGCTTATTCTCTTATAGGAGAAAAAAATGTTGATAGAGTTAAGATGGTTCAATTTCATCAAAGCTATTCATATGAAGATTTTATCATGGGGTTTAGACCTTCTGATATTGGGTTTGAATTAAGAAAAGGTACATTTTATAATTTCTGTAAACGAGCAGCACTAGATGCTGTTAATGATTATTTCTTTATAATTGATGAAATTAATCGTGGAAATTTAAGTAAGATATTTGGCGAACTATTTATGCTGCTTGAGAATGATAAAAGAGGGGCATCTTTACAACTTGTTTATTCGGATGAAAAGTTCTCTATTCCAGATAATCTTTATATCATTGGTATGATGAATACAGCAGACAGAAGTTTAGCTATGTTAGATTATGCTTTGAGAAGACGGTTTGCATTTTTCGAATTAAAACCAGGGTTTGAAACTGATGGGTTTAAATCCTATCAATTAACTATAAATAATAGTAAGTTAAATAACCTAATTACCTGTATTAAAAATCTAAATTATGCTATTGTTTCAGATGAGACTTTGGGAGAAGGATTCTGTATTGGTCATAGTTATCTTTGTAACTTGAAATCTGAGAGTGTAGATGAACAAGTAATTTCTAACATTGTTGAGTATGAACTTGTACCTTTACTAAAAGAATATTGGTTTGATGAACCAAATCTGGTAATAGAATGGAGCGAAAAGTTAAGGAGCGCAATTAAGTGATACCAATAAAGAATGTCTATTATATGCTAACTTATGCGTTCAGCGTCCTAAAAGGTCAAGGATATAAGAAACTTTCTACAGAAGAATTCCAAAATACTGCGGATCTCATGAGTGCTATTCTAGTTAAGGCCATGGTAATTCAACTTAAGAGAGGATTAGAGAAAAAGTATATCTCTAAAACTGAAGAACTTTCAACGTTGAGAGGAAAAATTGAGATAGGTGAATCATTAAAGAGTCAAAGTTCTTTTAGAAAAAGGGTGATTTGTTCATATGAGGAATTTTCAGTAGACAATACAATGAATTGTATTATAAAATCTACTTTACATCTTTTATTGAAATCAGATATTCCCAAAAAACGGAAAAAAGAATTACGGAAGATATTGGTATTTTTCAATGAAATTGATATTATTGATTTAAATAAAGTAAATTGGAAGTTTCAATATAATAGAAATAATCAATCCTATAGAATGATTATTTCTGTTTGTTATTTGGTTGTAAAGGGGTTGTTGCAAACGACTTCAGATGGCCAGATGAAACTCGTGGATTTTTTAGATGAGCAACCAATGAATCGTTTATATGAAAAGTTTATTCTTGAATATTACAAAAAGCATTATCCACAGTTAAAGCCGAATGCTTCCCAGATACCTTGGGCTTTAGATGACGGTATTGGTGACATGTTACCAATTATGCAGACTGATATTCAACTTCAAAAAGAGAATAACGTCTTAATCATTGATGCTAAATACTATTCGAGTACTACACAAGTACGTTTCGATAAGTACACTATTCATTCTAATAATCTTTATCAGATATTTACATATGTAAAAAACCGTCAATATCAATTTGGAGATAATAAATGTCTAGTATCAGGTATGTTATTGTATGCAAAAACTAATGAACAAATTCAGCCCGACAATCTTTATCAGTTTCATGGAAATCAGATTAGTGTTCGTACGTTGGACTTGAATTTACCGTTTAAAGAAATAGAAGAGCAGTTAGATTTAATTGTATTATCTCAATTTGAAGAGCAGTTAAAAATATAGTATCTAAAGTTATTTTGAGAACAAAAAACTTTATCAAATTTTTAAAAGATTGAATTAGTCATTTATTATGTGGTGGATGAATCAGAAATTACGACGTTTAAAAATTATTTGAACAAATGAAAAAATCTAACTAGATGTCTCGATGTAGCAAATGATTATAAACTAATCAAGAAAGGTGAATAATGGAAAAAGACTATCTATTTAAATTAAATGTTCAGCCTCATGTGCTGGAAAAATATTCTGGAAGCAGAATTGAAACTTTAAAAAATGAGTTGTTACCTCATATTATTTCATTTTCATTTGGTAACGATTTATTTAGTCAGACAGATTCTAATATTCAATTAGAAGGCGATCGGATGGGCTTTCAGATTGTTAGAAACTATCAGGATATTTTAGAATCTGAGGAATATGAACGTTTAATAGAATTGACTTCTGAGTTAACAAAGGAGTATGTTAGGATTAGTAGAGAATATTCTAATAAAAACGGAATTCATTATAGTCAAGAGTATTTGGATAAACATCAGGAAGCAATTGAATTACGAAAAAAATTATTAGAAATCTTTGAGGAGTTGAAGCAGTCTCAAAAGGAATACAGCAGTTCTACAATTGATAGAATATTAGAAGCAGAATACGATTTTGTAATAATGTCAAAAGTTGGAACAGGTATAGATCATATTCGGAAAGTCAAAAGGATTTCTTTGTTTTTAGAAGAGTATAAAAACAATCCTATAGAAGCTGTGCAAGTAGTATATAAATTTCAGTCAGAGAGATTAAGTATCCGAGCTCGAAGTCAACAGGAGGCACTTACCTTACATCGTATAATTGAACGTAAAATCAATAGTTCAGGCGAATTAGGTGAGGTTGGGAAAGTTACTATAAATCCCATATATGAAGAAATTGTATTAAATATTGATCAACAGAATACTAGGAGTATTGAAATTGTAACAACTTATCCAAACGGTACTGCAGATGAGTTGGAAGATTTGATGGTAGATCCTAATGAATTTTTTAAAACTAAAGAAAGCCGTATGACATTGATGTTTTCAGATGATAAAAATAATAGAGTAACATGGAGAAAAATTTGGAACTTCTTAATTTTGAAAGCACGACAGGGCTATTTAAGATCTGTCAATAAAAATGGATGTTATATTATTGATGAAGAAAACTCTGTATTACAAACTGAGAGGTATTAAATATGTTACAAAAGCCAGAAAGAAATCCGTTAAAAATTATTTGGTTATCGAAAAGTGATATACTTCCAAAAGAACTTTGGATAGCTTATGGTATTTTTTTGTGTATTATAACTGCTATTAAGTTTTGTATGCCTATTCGTGTAATTGATGTTGATTTAAAAATCTATCAGACAAATCAGTATATTTTTCTTGCTATCTCGTCATTAGCCTTAGTACTATCAATGTATACCTTTGGTAGGGAGGTGTATACTCTTGATGACTTTGCAAAATTTTATTTAAGAAACAATGGGATAACCTATTATAAATATTTAACAAATTATTTATTTCCGTCGTTGATGTGGCTTGTAGTATTATTTTTTTCAATAATGAGATTAATGCTTATTGTAAAAATATCTAATACAACATTAGAAGTTTTGAGAGTAATATATCTTTCTCAAGTATTATTAGCTATTATATCAACTGTTAATTTAGTAATTAATAATATGAATCGAGTTTCAAATAAAGTCTATATGACTTCAAAAAGTATCAGCGAGGAGTATTCTAAAAAGAAAGAAGCTGTTAGTTCAAAAACAATAGGAAGTACGGTGAATACGTTAAATATTAGTGTTGGGAAATTTAAACGTGTAGTACATTTCGGTATTGAAAAACTAGATTAAAAAAGATTAAGATAATTTCGCTTGAATTTATTTTTCGATGAGGAAATTTATTTTAGAGATATTGGGTGAAAAATAATAGAGGGAATCACTTCTCTTGATCAATATTAATAAGATTTTCATAAATTATGGAGTGATTTTTACTTATCTTGAGATATCTTGTATTAAACCGATTTCTAAGAAATAAGATGAAGCTGTGCGTAATAGGTAAAACGATATCGTACTATATTTAACTGAAATATTTAATAATATTCCAATCTCTACCTTTTTCTCACAGACAGTTATAAAGTCTATCAGAATAAGCCTTGTAAGTGTGTAAATTAATTTTTACAGAACTAAATTATTCTCCTATTTAGAATCTATTAATTCATATTTTATGAAATTAATTAGTAGATATTGTTCTTAAAATCCTTGATATTGTGCTGTTTTTAACCCAAATGAAACCCATATTTTCCAAACCATGCTTGAAAAAAGCTCGTAAAGCGAGCCAATTCTCAAAACGTTTATAAATACGATTATATCAACGTTTAAAGACGCTTAATAGATATTTCTTGGGTGTCTTTTTGCTTTGCTTAAAAATTTAAAAACTATGGGAAATAGCAGGATATCAGTGCTTTTTAGAGTTTTCATTATGTAGTATTCAATATCTAAATTTTAGACGTTAACATTGCTAATAAGGTTTGTTTTTTTTGGTGCACCAAAAATGGTGCGTATCTCTTTTTTTTGCTATAATAGAAATAAATAAAAGGAGGGCTCTCATGATTGGAGAAAATATAAAAACATTACGTAAAACACATGATCTCACCCAACCTGAATTCGCAAAGATTATTGGCATCTCTCGAAATAGCCTCAGCCGTTATGAGAATGGGACAAGTTCAGTTTCGACAGAATTAGTAGATCGTATCTGCAAAAAATTTAATGTTTCCTATATCGATATCGTAGGGGAGGAAAAAATGCTCACACCAGTAGAAGATTATCACTTAACATTAAAAATAGAATTGATAAAGGAACGAGGAGCGAATATCTTAGCGCAACTTTATCGTTTTCAAGATGAACAAGGAATTGAATTTGATGATAGTTCTAATCCTTGGGTTCTAATGAGCGATGATCTTTCTGATTTGATTAATACGAAGATTTATCTTGTTGCTACTTTTGAGGAAGTAGAGCGATATAATGGCTATTTGGATGGCATTGAACGTGTGCTAGAACAAGCTAGTCATCTAGTGGTGGCTTAATGAAATTAGATAAATTTAGCCAGGATGACTTTATTAAAGCCTCTAATCGACTCGTTCGTTCTTTGACTCGTGGAAAAACAACTTCATCTCAGCCCAAGGCTATTTTGCTTGGGGGACAGAGTGGTGCTGGTAAGACAACGATTCATCGAATTAAACAAAGGGAATTTCAAGGAAATATTATTATCATTGATGGAGATAGTTATCGCTCTTTTCATCCGAACTACCTTGGTCTACAGGAAAAGTATGGTAAAGATAGTGTGGATTATACCAAAGTATTCGCGGGACAAATGGTTGAATATCTTGTAGATGAGTTGAGTAAACAAGGTTATCATTTATTAATCGAGGGTACCCTTAGAACGACCGAAGTTCCTCGGAAAACAGCACAATTATTGACAGCTAGAGGCTATCAAGTCTCACTTGCACTGATTGCGACTAAGCCAGAATTGTCCTATCTCAGTACTTTGATACGTTATGAGGAGCTCTACGCTATAGATCCTAGTCAAGCTAGAGCGACTCCTAAAACACACCATGATGGAATTGTAGGACATTTGGTTGGTAACTTACGGGAGTTGGAAAAGGAAGAACTTTTTAGACAAATTCAAATTTATCAAAGAGATCAATCGTGTGTTTATGATTCGCAAGTAGACGAAATCTCAGCAGCAGAAGTTTTACACGAATGCCTATTTGGAAAATGGAACACGGTGGAAGAAGAAATGTTGAAGATAGGGCAGGAAAGGTTGAGGGAGTTAGGTGATAATTGATAAGTGACGCAGGGGTAATTTATGAGTACACTAAAAAAGTAATTTATTTGCATAAATCTACAGCAATAGTTTTTTACAGAAGCTAAGGATTTATTGTCCAGAGAAACCAAAATTGTATTAATTGATGAATTTGATAAAGTAAATGCTACTTTATACAATGTTTTTATCAAATGTTTAATGAGGGAGAGTTGGAAGATATAAATTACTTGGTAGATGTTTCTATAGGGCAAAATTCACACCATTTAACTGAAACTTATTCAAATTAGTTGTAAATTTATTTTCAGGAAACACGGGAAAACGTTGATTTTAAAGGAATGACGAAACTTGTTGAAATAAAAATGTATCAAACCAGGCTTGAAAAAAGCTCGTAAAGCATCACAATTTAGTAAACGTTAATTCGAAAGAATTACTATACTTATACAGAGCACCTTTCGGGGTGTTCTTTTTTATACTTTCTTACTAAATTGGTGCAATTGACACAGTTGTTGCGACTTTAGTCGCTTACAAATGTGGCTGCAATCTGACGAGGTCAGTTGCCTCAAAACGTTAATCAATACGATTGTATCAACGTTTCAAAGCACTCAAGAGTTTACCTCATGGGTGCTTTTTTCGTGTTTTTTTGAAAAGTTTACCTTATTTTCACCTTATTGTTTTAGAGACTTTAAAGCAAATTCACCTACTGTCATAGGAACTACATTAGAAGTATTGACATAAATTTGAGTTGTAAGGGTATCACTATGTGTTAGTGCTTCAGAAATGGCTTCTAAGCTCATTCCTGCTTGTTTAGCAAGTGTCGCTCCTGTGTGTCGCAGTTTATGAGGTGTAGCATGTTCCAGCTCTTTATGTCGCTTTCTGATACTTTTCATTTTATTGTTTAGATAGTCAGCATGTAAAGGTTTGTTGATGTTTCCTCTTGTGTCGATATATGTAAAAACAAATTGTTCTGGATTACTGATGATACCAAACTTTGCTAGTTCATATTTTTGTTGTTCTTTCCAAGAAGTAAGGAGCTGAAGTAAGTCATTAGAAATAGATAAAATAGTTTAGCAAAACTCAATTTAGGAGAAAATGAAGGAAATGTTTCAATAATAAAAATACCCCAAAAGTTAGATTTTTTCTGTCTAACTTTTGGGGTGCAATTCAAAAAAGCTTGATAGTATGCGTTTTATCCTATGAAATATTTACTGGATTTTCTTCTCAAACTGACTTTTTAAGAAGTTACCTTATCAGCAATTTCAAATAAGTTTATGGAGCTATCTTTGGAAAATTTGTAGACTGTCAAAGCTTACACAGTCCTTATCATTTCAATAATTTAGATTGCTTACATTTTATTTTGATAAGTTTTACGGTAATCTCCAGGAGAAAGTCCAGTCCTTTGTTTAAAAATTTTAGTAAAGTAAGAATAATTATCATACCCTACTTGACAAGATACCTGTGATATCGAGATATTTGTTTGGGATAGGAGAGATTTAGCAGCATTAATGCGCTTATCCGTTATATATTTAACAAGAGTTTCTCCAGTTTCTTTTTTAAAAATTCTAGCTAAATGATCTGCGCTGAGATAAACCATATCTGCTAATATAGAACGATTTATATCTTCATAGTAGTGATGATCTATGTATTCGACGATACGTTGAATACTATTTTTCTGGTTTTCAATGTTTGTTGCAAATTTCTTAGCATGTGACCAGTAATAATCAAAGTAATCCTGAAAAGATTCAATTGAATGAAAGCGTCGTTGGAATAGGAAATCATGAGTGCTATTTTGGAACAGTTTATGTGCCGAAATTCCATTTTGATCTAGATATATTCCTATTTGCTGAGTCCAATCTAGTAAAATTTGTTGTAGTGTGAAAGTAGGAATTTGAGAATTATAGGCAAGTGAATTAATTTTTTCTCTTAATTCGTATTCACTTAAGCTATCTAAAAAAGTAATTGAAAGAGTTTCTGTTTTAAAGGAAGTTGGAAAACTATGTGGAACACATGTAATAGTATTCCAATAAGAAACATATTGTTCATTATAAGTGTAGAGTTCTTTGGTATGAAATAAAATATCGGATATTTTATGGCAACTCTTATATATAATGTTTGAGTATTTACTAAAGTTATTAGAAATTTGAGAATGAATCTCATATGCCAATTTGTCACTACGTTTGGATGAGTCTACTCTAAAGAGACAAACATATTGATCAACCTGGCTTTCCATCTTGAATAGACTTATCAGCTTATAAGAAGGTTGTGAAATTCTTTGAAGTTCTCTTTTTAGTTGAGAAGTCCATGATGGAGTTTCTGCAGAATAATCTTCTTCATTGAGATTGATTGTTAAAACTGCAAGAAAAAAATACTGGTGTTTTTGAAGAATAAAATCTTGTTTGCTTGCTATATTTTCTAGCTCATCAATGCGAGAAATTTGAGGTTTTCTAAGGTAATCATACCAGAAATTATCTTCTATTTGTAAAAGTGAATCATTTTTTCCGTTTAAGTTATGATTCTCAATTTTACTAATGGCTTTTTGAATAATAAATTCTAATTTTTCAAAGTTAATGGGTTTTAGATAGTATTCGAAGCTTTGCAATTCAATTGCTTTTTGAGCATAGTTGAAGTCGGCGTAATTGGTTAAAAAAATTGTTTTTATATCATATTTTTCATTTCTAATCCACGATAAGAGCTCGAGGCCACTACCTTGAGGCATTTCTATATCGCTTATCATGAGATCAATAGGATGTTCTCTAATAATACTTTGAGCTTGAGTGAGGCTATAGGCAACATAAACAGTGTCAATGTGTAGTTTAGCCCAATTTATTTTCTCTCGTAAAGCTTCAATGATAAAACGATCGTCATCAACTAATAAGATGTTCATTATAACCTCCGTCTATAATCTTGTATGGAATAAGTAAAAGAATTTTAGCCCCACCTTCTTCATTATTTTCAAATGTAATAGTATAGTCGTTGGGATAGAGAAGATTTAAACGTTCGATGGTGTTCGTTATCCCAATATGATGCCCATCTTCTGTTATTAGAGACTGTTTCTGATTTAGTTTTGATAAAATTTCTTCAGAGAAACCTGGACCATTATCTTCGATACAAATCTGAATATAATCTGAGTTCTCAGTTTTTACTTTTTTTATTGATAGCAAAATTGTGAATAAATCCTGAAATGAAAAACCGTGTTTGATTGTGTTTTCAATAAATGTTTGTAAAAGTAATGATGGGACAAGAGTATTTTGTAGGTCATCATTGTAGTTTAGTGAAAAGTAGATGCTATTTCCATATCGAATTCGTTGTATTTCTAAATAATCTTTAATATGCTGAACTTCATCTTTAAGTTCTGAAAAATCTTGATTAGCCATAAATAAATGACGTAGATAATTTGAAGTTAAGATAGTTAACTCTTCAATTTCCTTGTAGTTTTTTGTTTGAAGCATACTATGAATCATTGATAACATATTTAAGTAGAAATGTGGTCGAATTTGGTTCTTAAGATAATTAAGTTCAATCTTCTTAAGTTCTAGTTGTGAATGGTATTCCCGTATTTTTAATTCTTGCATATCAAATATTACTTTATTAAGTTTATCATTTGCCTTATCAATTTCTAGTATACCTTCAGATATAAAAAATTCAGAAGGGGGGATGGAGTCCCCAAGTTGAGAGAGTCGTTCAGTGAGTCTTGTTATTGGTTTAATCATCCATTGACGAATATACAGGATAATGATGATTGATAAAATGGTGATAATGATAGGAACAGCTGATAAAAATACTTCTAAGAGTGTGATATTTCTAAAGACTTCGGCATAATCGACTAAAACATAAATATCGAAAGGTAAATGTGTTTTTTCATTTTGGGCATGAATCAGGTAATTAGAGGACGGTATATTGTTAGGCTCTTTTAGGGAGAGTTTACCATTATTACCAATATTAAGTTTATTGAGAGGTTTTAGGATATCTTCTGAGGATATGACGGCATAAATGATTTTTCCTTCGTAATGAACAGATTTAACTAAGTATTCACTGTTTTTAGTAGTTACATTTTTCCATTTACGGTCACTTATATCACTACGCAATGATTTTAGATTTGATTTTAACAGTAGATAATCTTCATATGGAATATAAAGATTGGAGACATTTATAAAATAATCAGTACTATCGGTTTCTAATAAGAATGTCATATGAGTTTCATTTTGATATTCAAACTCTGCAAAGCTAGTTTGAACTTTTTTGAGATTTTCTTGATAGTCAAGAAACGTTTGTACATGATTTAATTTCTCTAAAGATTCATTATGCGTTATTGTTGAGTACATAAAGCGTTCTACAGAATGCAATTTCTCATTAACAGAGTCAGCATAAATTTCAATTGAACTACGTAGGTGTACTATATTTTGGTTTTTAATAAAATTTCTGGTTATGTTACTCATAGCAATATTGATCAAAATATTTATCAATAGTAGTACAAGTAGGAGTTTAAAGAAAAAATGAATGGAATGTTTTTTTGATAAGTCGTGATTTAATTTCATATACTAGTCTCCTCTTAAAATTATAGCACTTTGAAAATATGATATCATGTAACAAAACAGATATGTTTTATTAAGATGTCGGAAAAGTAATAGTTCTTAAAATTAAAAAACTGAAAAATTGATAAACCTAGTCCAAAAAGTTATATTAAGGGAATTCTATATGGTGTAAAATAATCGTAGAAAATCAGATGGGAGGAAAAACATGAAAGTAGCATCTCAACTTCATAAAATAAAATTAAAGCATAGTATTCCGTTATACATATTACTTTTTCCTTCAATATTGCTGTTGATTTTATTTTCTTATATTCCCATGTTGGGACTAATTATCGCATTTAAAGACTATTCACCAGCCAATGGTATCTTTGCTAGTCAGTGGGTAGGATTTAAGTACTTCACTCAATTTTTCTCATCATTCCAATTCGGGACAACTATGTTCAATACATTAAAAATTTCACTTTATAGTATTGTAGTAGGATTCCCCTTGCCTATTATACTAGCTATCATTAGTAATCAGTTAAGAGTTGGGAAATTTAGAAAAATATTTCAAGTAACAACTTACTTACCCCATTTTATCTCTACAATGGTTATGTGTGGGATGATTATCTTATTTTTATCTCCTACTAGCGGTTTGTTAGCGAATGTATTTAAGTCTGTTGGAATTACTATTCCAGATTTTTTATCAAAACCTAGTCATTTTGCAGGTGTTTATGTTTGGAGTGATGTATGGCAACATATTGGTTGGGATAGTATTATTTATCTGGCGGCGCTTTCTGCAATTGATCCTACATATTATGAGGCTGCAACTATGGATGGTGGCTCTAGATTACAAAAAATTCGGCATATAGAATTACCATTACTTTTGCCGACTGCTATGATTTTACTAATATTAAGAGCAGGTAGTTTATTAAGTGTAGGGTTTGAGAAAGTGTTACTATTACAGAATCCTCTTAATTTAGCAGGAAGTGAGATAATTTCGACCTATGTTTATAAAGTTGGTATGGTGAACTTTCAGTATAGTTATTCGACAGCTATAGGGTTATTTAACACGGTAGTCAATCTAATAATTTTATTATCTGTAAACTGGTTCTCAAAAAGATATACTAGAACGGGTCTTTTTTAAAGGAAGGAGTGCTCAAGGTGAAATGGTTTCATAAATCAAGAAAAACAAACTCTGAATTATTATTTGATATAGTTACCTATGGTTTAGCAATTTTCCTTATCCTGTTAATTGTTTATCCGTTATGGTTTGTAGTGATTGCATCTTTTAGTAATCCTTCAGATGTTGCAAATGGGAAGGTATGGTTTATTCCTAGAGAATGGAAATTAGATGGATATTTACGTCTTATTCAACAACCTTTATTTTTACGTAGTTATCTAAATACCATTTTATATACTGTTGTTGGTACCTTAGTTGCTTTAGTAGTCAATATTCCAGCTGGTTATGCTTTATCTAGAAAAGAATTAGTTGGTAGAAAGTGGATGAGCATTCTATACATAATCCCTATGTTCGTATCAGGTGGCTTGATTCCTACCTACTTAACAGTAAAGAATGTAGGCTTGATTGATACATTTTGGGTAATGGTAATACCTTTTGCAGTTTCATCATACAATATTATTGTTGCTAGAACTTTCTTTAATAATAGTATTCCAGACGGGATGTGGGAGGCTGCGCAAATTGATGGATGTGGTACAATTCGTTATTTTATTAAGATAGTCGTTCCTTTATCAAAAGCTATTATAGCAGTTATTGGACTTTGGACTGCAGTTGGTATTTGGAATTCGTGGTTTAATGCTTTAATTTATTTAACGAATGAAAATTTACAACCATTGCAATTAATTTTACGACGTTTACTAATTAGTAACCAAATGTTACAATCGCAAGCAACAGGAGAAGTGGCATCAGATCTTCGTATCAAGGCTGATATGATGAAATATGCAGCAATTGTTATTTCAACCGCTCCGATTATGTTGTTGTATCCCTTTGTTCAAAAATATTTTAATCAAGGCGTAATGATTGGCGCGTTGAAAGAATAGGAGAAAAACATGAAACATAAATCATTTACATATTTGTTCTTAGGAACAGTTACACTTGCTGGCTTAACAGCCTGTGCAAATTCCAATAATGCGAATAAGGATGATAAATCTGGAGAAGATTCTTATAAAATCACGACTGTTCGTTGGTCTGACTGGGGAGAAGATTATCATAAAGGTTTTCTAACAGATTCGGCCAAGGAAGCAGGTATTGATGTTAAATGGGATACACTTGTGGCAGCAGATTGGTCAGATAAGAAATCTGTTTTGGTTGCTAGCGGAGACTTACCAGATGCATTTTTAGGTTCAAATGCTTTTACAGATTCAGAAATTGCTCAGAACCAATCTTTATTTATTCCATTGGAAGATTTAATCAAGGAAAACATGCCTAATTTAACTAAGGCTATGGAGAAAGAGCCTAAGATTAAAGCTATGATTACTTCACCAGATGGTCATATCTACAGCCTGCCTAAAAAATTACCGATGCGTCCTACAGTAGCTAATCAGCTATTTATTAATAAAAAGTGGCTGGATAATCTAGGTTTAAAAGTTCCAGAAACTTATGATGATTTAGTAAAAGTACTACAAGAATTTAAGGATAAAGATGCGAACGGAAATGGAGACGCTTCTGATGAAATTCCATTCGGAGCAGGAAACTTTGATCCAACATTCTCATATATTCTACCGTTCAATAATCGTTTAGGTGCAGATAATACGTATGAAATGTCTGTAAAAGATGGAAAACCAGTCTACCTTCGTACAGAAGAAAGTTACAAACAAGGGATTGCAGCAATGCACGAATCTTATAAAAAAGGTTTGATTGATCCGGAAATCTTTACAGAAGATACCTCTATGAGTGTAGCAAAACGTATGGATAAGGGAGTATCTAGAGTAGGTGTTTCTAGTGGTTGGACAGCAGATGCAACGTTTGGCTTACATTCAAGTGAGTACATTGCCCTACCTGCTTTAAAAGGTATGGATGGAAAACAATATGTCTTTTCTGACCCAGATCATTACAACTACGGTCGAAATGAAATTTTGATTACAAATAAGAGCAAAAATCCTGCTAAATTATTGAAATGGTTGGATAAATTATATACAGATGAAGCAAGTATTCAGAATTTCTATGGATCATTTGGAATAGCTACTGAAAAGAATGGTGATAAGTTTAAAGTGTTACCTCCTAAAGATGGTAAATCAGCCGATGAGTATGCATGGATTCATTCACTTCGAGATTTTGGTCCTAAATACGTAAGCGATGATATCAATAGTCGCGTAGAAATCGATCAAACACAAGGTGATGGATTGAAATTGAAGATGGACCAAGATTTGAAACAATTTGCGTTGCCAGCTTACCCTAATGTGATTTATTCACAAGAAGAGCTTAACAAATTATCATCAATCTATGTTAGTATTGAATCCTATGTCAAACAACAAGCATCTAAATGGGTAGTTGAAGGTGGCATAGAAAAAGAATGGGACTCATACAAAGAAACTCTTAAGAATATGGGATTGGACGAATTTATGAAGATTCAACAGGAAGCATATAATCGTTACCAAAAAGAAGTAAAAGAGTAATACTTTATATGAACTCTTGGTTGTATAAACAAGGGACTAGCTAATTACAGGAAGCGAGACTGATAACATCAAATTATCTCGCTTCCTTTATTCTAATTTTTAAAGAAATTTGGAAATGTTTTTTTAATAATTTAGGTAATATTTTTGTGCAACTGACATTCTAAAATATAGAGTTAAGACGATTGATTTCATGGAGAATATATTATGCAAAAATTATTTTCATTAGATGGAAAAGTGGTTAGAATTTTAACTTTTTTGACAGATTTAATTATTTTAAATACTCTATTTATTGTTAGTTGTATTCCAATAGTTACAATTGGGGCATCACTAACTTCTCTTACGACAATGTGGTATCGTATTTTAAAAGGTAAAGATATCGATATTACTTATCATTATTTTCGGATCTTTAGACAAAATTTTAAACAATCAACTTTTATTTGGTTGTTTATCCTCCTAATAGAATTACTTTTATATGTGAACTATTGTCTTTGGGGCTATTCAAGTTTATTTTCAGAGTATAGTTTATTGTTAGTGTTGCCCTTTTTATTTGTTATAATACTTTTAATGAGTGTTGTTTTTCCTTATATTGGTCTATTTAAAGATAATCTAAAAAATAGTATTGTAAATAGCGTATTAATTTGTATTTTAAATCCAATACAAGCTATCATGTTGGTTTTATTTAATATTTCTGTACTGTATATGAGTTTTAGTAGTCCAGAACGAGTTTTAACAGCTATTTACGTATTTACATTTGGGGGATTTGCTTTTTGCGGATTGATGAATGTAATGATAACGAATAAAATGTTTGATAAAGTAAAGCAATTTACTAAAAGGAGGGAAACAAATTGAAAATTTTTAAGGGAGAGTTTTATAGAATCTCTGTATTAACAGACAAGCTAGTGAGGTTAGAATATTCTCAAACTGGAAATTTTGAGGATAGAACGACACAACTTATCTATAATAGAGATTTTGGCCAAGTTTCGTTAGATTATATCGAGACATCAAACGTACTAGATATTATGACGGACTATTTTCATTTGCACTTTAATAAAGGAGAATTTAACGCCGAAAATTTATTTATAGAATTAAAAGGAAATTTTGCCGTATATGGTAGTCGCTGGTATTTTGGTGAATCTATTGAAACGTTAAAAGGAACAGCTCGGACTCTGGATAAGGCAGATGGAGCAATCCCATTAGAAGATGGAATTATTAGTCGAAATGGTATTGCCTTACTGGATGATTCTCAAGGATTTATTTGGGATGAACAGTCTGGTTATATGGAGAGAGAAAATCAAATTGACCTCTATTTCTTTGCCTATGGGCATGATTATAGAGGAGCAATCAGAGACTTTTACCATTTGACTGGTTCAACACCCTTGTTGCCACGATATGCTTTAGGTAATTGGTGGAGTAGATATTGGCCTTATACGTCGGATGAATACTTGGATTTAATAGACAGATTTGAAACAGAGAAAATTCCATTATCTATCGGTGTTTTAGATATGGATTGGCATATAACTGACATTCCAGCCCGTTTTGGAAGTGGCTGGACAGGATATAGTTGGAATAAAAACTTAATACCAAATCCAGAACAGTTATTGCAACAACTTCATGATAGAAAGTTAAAACTCTCTTTAAATGTCCATCCTGCTGATGGTATACGGGCTTATGAAGAAGCTTATCCTCGGGTCGCCAAACGATTAGGGTTAAATGTAGAATTAGAGGAACCTGCTATTTTTGATTTTTTCAATCCATCCTTTAGGGAATCCTACTTTAAAGATGTTCATTATGAGCTAGAAAAGCAGGGAGTAGATTTTTGGTGGATTGACTGGCAACAAGGGACACAAGGCATGTTGGATCCTCTATGGCTTTTAAACCATTATCATTATCAGGATAGTTGTAAAAATGCAGAAGGTGGTTTGATTTTATCAAGGTATGCAGGGCCGGGTAGTCACCGATACCCTGTTGGTTTTTCAGGGGATACTATTATTAGTTGGAATTCCTTAAGATTTCAACCTTATTTTACAGCGACAGCATCAAATATCGGTTATAGTTGGTGGAGCCATGATATCGGTGGGCACATGCTAGGGGATTATGACGAAGAGCTACAAACTAGATGGCTACAGTTTGGTGTTTTTAGTCCGATTACTCGATTACATAGTTCTAGAAGTCCTTTCAATAGTAAAGAACCTTGGTTTTTTTTCAGAAACAACATCTAAGATTATGAAGAAATACCTTCGTTTGAGACATCAGATGATTCCATATCTATATACCATGAATGTAAAGACACATGAGGAAGGCGCCCCGTTAATCAGTCCGATCTATTATTTCTACCCAGAGAATGATGAGAGCTATAATGTTCCAAACCAATACTTTTTTGGAACAGAACTGATGGTGGCTCCCGTTGTAGAAAAGATGGATTTGGCATTCCAATCTGCAAAAGTAGATGTATGGTTCCCTGAAGGTGAATGGTATGACTTCTTTTCAGAGAAAAAATATACAGGTGGTGTGAACTTAAGTGTTTATAGAGACATTTCTACTATTCCTGTGTTTGCAAAAAGTGGTGCAATCATTCCCTTGGTTGGTTCTGAGATAGGTATGGGTGTTGATTTACCTGAAGTTGTAGAGTGGTATGTATTCCCAGGAAAACAACATTCTTTTGAAATGATTGAAGATCAAAATGGTCAAAGATATAAAACAAGATTATCGATTGATTGGGAAATGGGAATGGTAGAGTTAGCATTACAAGGCGATTCTAGTATCGTTCCAAGCAATAGAATTCATAGAATTCATTTTAAAGGAACGAATGTGTCTATCATTGAATTGCCAAATAAGAATGATACAGCTAGATTTGAATGGAAAGATAATAAAAGGACATCTCTAAATGATGAAGTTTTTAGACTACTAAAGACGGCTTCTCTTCCATATGAATTAAAAGATAGATTGTTAAATCAATTCATCAATGCTAAAAATTCTCATGAGTTAATGAACATCTTGCATCATCAGGATAAGGAATTGAGAGGGCGTTTATTGGAAATGATATTTACTAGCCAAAACTAATTGAGACATTTCGTACACAATTTCTATTCTTTAATTACTAATTATTATTTTTTAATGTGTAATAGTTTTACATCTCTACGCTTATTGACTTGTATTTTAGTAATTACCAGTTTGGCATAGGGATGTTTTTTGTTTACTGATACTCAATGAAAATCAAAGAGCAAACTAGGAAAACTAGCCGCAGGTTGCTTAAAACACTGTTTTGAGGTTGCAGATAGAACTGACGAAGTCAGCTCAAAACACCGTTTTGAGGTTGCAGATAGAACTGACGAAGTCAGCTCAAAACACTGTTTTGAGGTTGTAGATAGAACTGACGAAGTCAGTAACATATATACGGCAAGGCAACGTTGACGTGATTTGAAGAGATTTTCGAAGAGTATAAGCCAAAGCCAATCAAAAAATCTCACTATTCATTAGGCTAAAGGAGACCTAATCATAGTGAGATTGTGAAATTATAGTAGGTTTTGTATAGCCTCTTCAATTTGTTTTGGGTCTGTTTTGGAAGAGAAGCGTTCAACGACCTGTCCATCACGACCAATGAGAAATTTAGCGAAATTCCATTCGATTCGTTTTCCTAGTGAGCCAGATTTTTGTTCTTTCAACCAAACATAGAGAGGATCTGCTTTCTTACCGTTGACCTTGATCTTGGCAAAACGTGGGAAGGTGGTCTGGTAATGTAGGCTACAGAAGTTGTTGATTTCCTCTGCATTGCCGGGTGCTTGTCTCATAAACTGATTGCAGGGGAAGTCTAAGATTTCAAAGCCCTGATCTTGATAGCGTTCATAGAGTTCTTGGAGTCCTTGGTATTGGGGCGTTAAACCACATCCAGTAGCAGTATTGACAACCAAGAGAACTTTCCCACGATAGGCATTTAGTGAGATTTCTTGATTGTCTTGATTTAAGACTGAAAAATCGTATAGTGAAGTCATTGCTTGCTTTTCTCCTTCTGTTTGGTCTTTTTAGGAGTTTTCTCCTCCTGTAGTGATAGAAATCCGTAGGTCAGGGTTCCGAAAATACTACCGATAATCAGGCCATACATCAGGAAAGGACCACTTTTATCAAATTGCATGAGCAACTTCCCAAAATCTGGAAGGTACATCTGCTGAACGAAGACTTTATGAAAGATGAGTAGGGTAAAGAGGCCAATCTGAAGACCGATAAACACAACCCAGCTTCGGATTTTGATTTGGGCTTTGCTGTAGGTTTTGAGGATGATTTCTGATTTGTCATCCTTTTCAAGATGAAGCTCTTGGACGGCTTTTTGAGCTTTTATACTCATGAACAAAATGAGTCCAAAATAGATGTAGGGCATAACATTTCGAACAATTTCTATAAAGCTTCCGAACAAAATATAGAATAGGAAGAGAATGAAGGAAGAGTAAAAGATTTGGATCATGGAACGGGCGCAAGCCTTGTAGATAACCTCTTGACGGCATTCATCAAAAGGCCCTTGGATATGAAAGAAATTTCGAAGTAGGCGAGTTGTTAAGTCTTCTTTTTTCATGGGTGATTTCTCCTAAATGAACGATGCTATTTTGTTTCTTTTACGAATTGATAGAGATAATAAAGATAAGTGATAGAAGAAAGGCTAGCAATAGTCAGCAGTAAATAATAGTTCCAACCGCTTGAGATGAGCATCAGTTGTGGAAAAGATAGAATTATAAAGTATAGTGCTAAGTTGAGTATGCGCGTTTTTGGGGAGTTAATCTTTAGATAAGTCAGTACTTTGTTAAGTGCTAGAATAAAGACTAGCACGAGGAATGTCTCGTCGATTGGCAAGTTCCCTGAAATGATGATGAAGATGAACAGAGAACTGAACAAAAGATGATAGGTCAGTAAAGTTACTAATGATTTCATAGGATACCTCCTAATTCTGGTCTTTTTTAGCTCTTGCAATACGAAGTGAGTCGACAATATGCATCATCACTCCGAAAAAGAAAGCTCCCAGTATAGTTTTAAAAATATGTTTTGTATTTAGAAGAGAACTGATAAAATTTGGATTTTCACTTGTTAGGCTATCAATGAGTGGAATTATAAAAAATATCACTGTTCCATAAATCGAACCTGCTTTCAGACTAGAATAACGTAACTGCTTCTTTTCTTTTTTCATGAGTTGGCTCCTAATCATCCTGGTCTTCCTTGGCTTTTGCAATGCGACGGGAGATGAGGAACTGTATGCTCGCTCCGAAGAAAATAGAACCGAGAATGCTTGATACACCATTTCTTATAGTGAGAAGAGAATGGAAATAGTCCTGACCTTCACCTATGAGTATACTGAGAAGAGGAGTTATAAAAAACATCCATAGACCAAAGAACAAACCTGCTTTCAGACCTGGGTAGTGTAGTTGCTTGCTTTCTTTCTCACTCAGCATATCTGGTTCAATAGTTGTAATCCCTGTTTTTTTCATTTGATAGGTGACATAGCCAGCAGCGATGAGGGCAATCACTAAAATCAGAGGAGGATAGATTAGAGCCACTTCTTGAGGATATTTATAGGCCAGAAGGAGTGGAATAAGATTTCCGAAAATCATCAGATAAAAGAGGAAGATAAAGACTTGATTGCCGATACGATCAGCCTCGCGTCGTTTGTATTCGTCAAGTGGATCAGAAATACCGTATGTACGCTTGATCAGTTTTTCAGTGAAGGTTTCTTTTTTCATGAGTTGGCTCCTTTTTTAAAAATCATCCTCCCAAAAGAGACTGTTGAGGTCAGTTTGGAGGCTACGGGCGAGATTGAGACAGAGTTCCAGAGTTGGATTGTACTTGTCGTTTTCAATCATGTTGATGGTCTGTCTCGAGACACCGATATCTTTGGCGAGTTCGAGCTGGGAAATGCCCAGTTCCTTGCGAAATTCTTTCACACGATTCATCTCTTCTCCTTTCTGATTTATGTCGTATATATTTGACTATATTATAGTCTTTTAAACATAAAGTGTCAAGTATTTTTGACATATTTTTCGAAGAAATCTTACTTACATTTGACCTATTTGTCTGACTAGTGCAAGCTGGTCAGATTTGTGGTAAAATAGATAAGATATGACAAAAGAATTTCATCATGTAACGGTCTTACTCCACGAAACGATTGATATGCTCGACGTAAAGCCTGACGGTATCTACGTTGATGCGACTTTGGGTGGAGCAGGCCATAGCGAATATTTATTAAGTAAATTAAGTGAAAAAGGCCATCTCTATGCCTTTGACCAGGACCAGAATGCCATTGACAATGCGCAAGAACGCTTGGCACCTTACATTGAAAAGGGGATGGTGACTTTTATCAAGGATAACTTCCGTCATTTGCAGGCACGTTTGCGCGAAGCTGGTGTTCAGGAAATTGATGGAATTTGTTATGACTTGGGAGTGTCTAGTCCTCAGCTGGACCAGCGTGAGCGTGGTTTTTCTTATAAAAAGGATGCGCCATTGGACATGCGCATGAATCAGGATGCTAGTCTGACAGCCTATGAAGTGGTGAACAATTATGACTATCATGACTTGGTTCGTATTTTCTTCAAGTATGGCGAGGACAAATTCTCTAAACAGATTGCGCGTAAGATTGAGCAAGCTCGAGAAGTCAAGCCTATCGAGACTACGACTGAGCTGGCAGAAATTATCAAGTCGGCCAAACCTGCCAAGGAGCTCAAGAAGAAGGGCCATCCTGCCAAGCAGATTTTCCAGGCTATTCGAATTGAAGTCAATGATGAACTGGGAGCGGCAGATGAGTCCGTCCAGCAGGCTATGGATATGTTGGCTCTGGATGGTAGAATTTCAGTGATTACCTTTCATTCCTTAGAAGACCGCTTGACCAAGCAATTGTTCAAGGAAGCTTCAACGGTTGAAGTTCCCAAAGGTTTGCCCTTCATCCCAGATGATCTCAAGCCTAAGATGGAATTGGTGTCCCGTAAGCCAATCTTGCCAAGTGCAGAAGAATTAGAAGCCAATAACCGCTCGCACTCAGCCAAGTTGCGCGTGGCCAGAAAAATTCACAAGTAAGAGGAAAAAAGATGGCAGAAAGAATGGAAAAAACAGGTCAAATACTACAGATGCAACTTAAACGGTTTTCGCGTGTGGAAAAAGCTTTTTACTTTTCCATTGCTGTAACCACTCTTATTGTAGCCATTAGTATTATTTTTATGCAGACCAAGCTCTTGCAAGTGCAGAATGATTTGACAAAAATCAATGCGCAAATAGAGGAAAAGAAGACCGAATTGGACGATGCCAAGCAAGAGGTCAATGAACTATTACGTGCAGAACGTTTGAAAGAGATTGCCAATTCACACGATTTGCAATTAAACAATGAAAATATTCGAATAGCGGAGTAAGATATGAAGTGGACAAAAAGAGTAATCCGTTATGCGACGAAAAATCGGAAATCGCCGGCTGAAAACAGACGCAGAGTTGGAAAAAGTCTGAGTTTATTATCTGTCTTTGTTTTTGCCGTTTTTTTAGTCAATTTTGCGGTCATTATTGGGACGGGCACTCGCTTTGGAACAGATTTAGCGAAGGAAGCTAAGAAAGTTCACCAAATAACCCGTACAGTCCCTGCCAAACGTGGGACTATTTATGACCGAAATGGAGTCCCGATTGCTGAGGATGCGACATCTTATAATGTCTATGCGGTTATTGATGAGAACTATAAGTCAGCAACGGGTAAGATTCTTTACGTAGAAAAAACACAATTTAACAAGGTTGCAGAGGTCTTTCATAAGTATCTGGACATGGAAGAATCCTATGTAAGAGAGCAACTCTCGCAACCTAATCTCAAGCAAGTTTCCTTTGGTTCGAAGGGCAATGGGATTACCTATGCCAATATGATGTCTATCAAAAAAGAGTTGGAAACTGCAGAGGTCAAGGGGATTGATTTTACAACCAGTCCCAATCGTAGTTACCCAAATGGACAATTTGCTTCTAGTTTTATCGGACTAGCTCAGCTACATGAAAATGAAGATGGCAGCAAGAGTTTGCTGGGAACCTCTGGAATGGAGAGTTCCTTGAACAGTATTCTTGCAGGGACAGACGGCATTATTACCTATGAAAAGGATCGTCTGGGTAATATTGTACCCGGAACAGAACAAGTTTCCCAACAAACGGTAGATGGCAAGGATGTTTATACAACATTGTCTAGTCCGCTACAATCTTTCATGGAAACTCAGATGGATGCCTTTCTAGAAAAAGTAAAAGGTAAGTATATGACCGCGACCTTGGTCAGTGCAAAGACCGGTGAAATCCTCGCTACCACCCAACGACCTACCTTTAATGCAGATACTAAAGAAGGAATCACTGAGGACTTTGTTTGGCGTGATATTCTTTATCAAAGTAACTATGAACCAGGATCAGCCATGAAGGTTATGACGTTAGCTTCTTCTATTGATAATAATACCTTCCCAAGTGGAGAATACTTCAATAGCAGTGAATTCAAAATAGCGGATGCGACGACTCGAGATTGGGATGTTAATGAAGGTTTGACTACTGGTGGGATGATGACTTTCTTACAAGGTTTCGCTCACTCCAGTAATGTTGGAATGAGTCTACTTGAACAAAAAATGGGAGATGCTACTTGGTTGGATTATCTAAAACGCTTTAAATTTGGGGTTCCAACTCGCTTTGGCTTGACAGATGAATACGCTGGTCAACTTCCAGCTGATAATATTGTTAGTATTGCTCAAAGCTCATTTGGGCAAGGAATTTCAGTGACACAAACACAAATGCTTCGTGCCTTTACAGCTATTGCTAATGATGGAGTTATGCTGGAGCCAAAATTTATAAGTGCTATTTATGATACTAACAATCAGTCTGTACGTAAGTCACAAAAAGAAATAGTAGGAAATCCTGTTTCCAAAGAGGCAGCAAGCACAACTCGAAATCACATGATCTTAGTTGGGACGGACCCTCTATATGGAACTATGTATAATCACTACACAGGAAAGCCAATTATAACAGTTCCTGGACAAAATGTAGCAGTTAAATCCGGTACGGCTCAAATCGCTGATGAGAAAAATGGAGGATACTTGGTTGGTTCTACCAATTATATTTTCTCAGCTGTGACTATGAATCCTGCTGAAAATCCTGATTTTATCTTGTATGTAACGGTTCAACAGCCTGAGCATTATTCAGGTATCCAGTTGGGAGAATTTGCCACCCCAATCTTGGAGCGGGCTTCAGCTATGAAAGAATCTCTCAATCTTCAATCTCCAGCCAAAAATTTAGATAAAGTTACGACAGAATCTTCTTATGCAATGCCTAGCATCAAGGATATTTCACCTGGTGAGTTGGCGGAAGCCTTACGCCGAAATATTGTGCAACCAATCGTTGTAGGTACTGGAACAAAGATTAAAGAGACTTCTGTAGAAGAAGGGACCAATCTTGCACCAAACCAACAAGTTCTCCTTTTATCGGATAAGGTAGAAGAAATTCCAGACATGTATGGCTGGAAAAAAGAGACTGCCGAGACCTTTGCTAAATGGTTGGATATTGAACTGGAATTTGAAGGTTCAGGTTCCGTTGTTCAGAAGCAAGATGTTCGGACTAATACAGCTATCAAAAACATTAAAAAAATTACATTAACTTTAGGAGACTAATATGTTTATTTCTATTAGTGCTGGAATTGTGACATTTTTACTAACTTTAGTAGGAATTCCGGCCTTTATCCAATTTTATAGAAAGGCGCAAATTACAGGCCAGCAGATGCATGAGGATGTTAAACAGCACCAGGCAAAAGCTGGGACTCCTACAATGGGGGGACTTGTTTTCCTCATTGCTGCAGTTGTGGTGAGTTTCCTCGTCGCTCTTTTTTCGAAACAATTGACCAATAATGTTGGTATGATTTTGTTTATTTTGGTCTTGTATGGCTTGGTTGGTTTTTTAGATGACTTTCTCAAGGTCTTCCGCAAGATCAATGAGGGGCTAAACCCCAAACAGAAATTGGCTCTTCAGCTGCTAGGTGGCGTCATTTTCTACCTTTTTTATGAGCGTGGGGGCGATATGCTTTCAGTCTTTGGTTACCAAGTGCATCTAGGGATTTTCTATATTCTTTTCGCCCTTTTCTGGCTAGTTGGTTTTTCAAACGCAGTCAACTTGACTGACGGCATTGACGGTCTGGCTAGTATTTCAGTCGTGATTAGTTTGTCTGCCTATGGAGTTATTGCCTATGTGCAAGGTCAGATGGATATTCTTCTAGTGATTCTTGCCATGATTGGTGGTTTGCTTGGTTTCTTTGTCTTTAACCATAAGCCTGCTAAGGTCTTTATGGGGGATGTGGGAAGTTTAGCTCTCGGTGGAATGCTGGCAGCTATCTCTATGGCCCTCCACCAAGAATGGACTCTCTTGATTATCGGAATTGTTTATGTTTTTGAAACAACTTCAGTCATGATGCAAGTCAGTTATTTCAAAATGACTGGTGGCAAACGTATTTTCCGCATGACGCCTGTGCATCACCATTTTGAGCTTGGAGGATTGTCTGGTAAAGGAAATCCATGGAGCGAGTGGAAGGTTGACTTCTTCTTTTGGGGAGTGGGACTTCTAGCAAGTCTCTTGACCCTAGCAATTTTGTATTTGATGTAAGAATGGCACCCTGATGTTTCAGGGTGTTTTTGCTTTTTAAAAAATATTGGTCAATTAAAGTCAAATCCCTTGACCTTTTCTGACTAATGTAGTATATTATGAACGTAAGGTAAATGAAAGCCTTACTCGAACACTTATACTCAATGAAAATCAAAGAGCAAACTAGGAAGCTAGCCGCAGGTTTTCAAAACACTGTTTTGAGGTTGCAGATAGAGCTGACGTGGTTTGAAGAGATTTTCGAAGAGTATTATTTAAAGTAAAATAGAAAGAGGTGTGTCTATGTTTAATCTAGAAATCTTCAGAAGTAAAGATAGTCTACTCCTGCTTGAAAAAGAAAAACCAGAAATAGTACCTAGAGTAGCCATTTAGCTAGTCTAAATTTTTTAAAACAAAGGTCAAAGATAGTCAATGTCAGTGATCATAACTAAGTAAACAAAAAGAGGTAAAGAATATGAACAACAACTTTAATAATTTTAACAACATGGATGATCTATTTAACCAATTGATGGGTGGTATGCGAGGATACAGTTCTGAAAATCGTCGCTACTTGATTAATGGACGTGAAGTCACACCTGAGGAATTTGCTCACTATCGTGCAACTGGCCAATTGCCAGGAAATGCAGAAGTTGATGGTCAAATGCCACAACATACGTCAGGTATGAAACAAGACGGTGTCCTTGCTAAACTGGGTCGAAACTTAACAGCAGAAGCGCGTGAGGGCAAGTTGGATCCTGTTATCGGACGAAACAAGGAAATTCAAGAAGCGTCTGAAATTCTTTCACGCCGTACCAAGAACAATCCTGTTTTAGTTGGAGACGCAGGCGTTGGTAAGACAGCCGTTGTCGAAGGTCTAGCACAAGCCATTGTGAATGGTGATGTTCCAGCTGCTATTAAGAATAAGGAAATTATTTCCATTGATATCTCAGGTCTTGAAGCTGGTACTCAATACCGTGGTAGCTTTGAAGAAAATGTCCAAAACTTAGTCAATGAGGTTAAAGAAGCAGGGAATATTATCCTCTTCTTTGATGAAATTCACCAAATCCTCGGTGCTGGATCTACTGGAGGTGACAGTGGTTCTAAAGGGCTTGCGGATATTCTCAAGCCAGCCCTCTCTCGTGGGGAATTGACCGTGATTGGGGCAACAACTCAAGACGAATACCGTAACACCATCTTGAAGAATGCAGCTCTTGCTCGTCGTTTCAACGAAGTCAAGGTCAATGCTCCTTCAGCAGAGGATACTTTTAAAATTCTTCAAGGAATTCGTGACCTTTATCAACAACACCACAATGTCATCTTGCCAGACGAAGTCTTGAAAGCAGCGGTGGATTATTCTGTTCAGTATATTCCTCAACGTAGCTTGCCAGATAAGGCTATCGACCTTGTAGATGTAACGGCAGCTCACTTGGCAGCTCAGCATCCAGTAACAGATGTTCATGCTGTTGAACGTGAAATTGAGGTAGAAAAAGACAAGCAAGAAAAAGCTGTTGAGGCAGAAGATTTTGAAGCAGCTCTAAACTATAAAACACGCATTGCAGAATTGGAAAAGAAAATCGAAAACCATACAGAAGATATGAAAGTGACTGCCACTGTCAATGATGTAGCTGAATCTGTAGAACGAATGACAGGGATTCCAGTATCGCAAATGGGAGCATCAGACATCGAACGTTTGAAAGATATGGCTCATCGTCTGCAAGATAAGGTAATCGGTCAAGATAAGGCAGTTGAAGCTGTAGCTCGTGCCATCCGTCGTAATCGTGCTGGTTTTGATGAAGGTAATCGCCCAATAGGCAGCTTCCTCTTTGTAGGTCCAACTGGAGTTGGTAAGACTGAACTTGCTAAGCAATTGGCGCTAGATATGTTTGGAACCAAGGAAGCGATTATCCGTTTGGATATGTCAGAATACAGTGACCGTACAGCCGTTTCTAAGCTAATTGGTACAACAGCAGGCTATGTGGGTTATGATGACAATAGCAATACCTTAACAGAACGTGTTCGTCGCAATCCATACTCTATCATTCTCTTGGATGAAATTGAGAAGGCTGATCCTCAAGTCATTACCCTTCTCCTCCAAGTCTTGGATGATGGTCGTTTGACTGATGGTCAAGGAAATACCGTTAACTTTAAAAACACAGTCATTATTGCGACCTCAAATGCTGGTTTTGGCTATGAAGCTAACTTGACAGAAGATGCGGACAAACCAGAATTGATGGACCGTTTGAAACCATTCTTCCGTCCAGAATTCCTTAACCGCTTTAACGCAGTTATTGAGTTCTCACACTTGACTAAGGAAGACCTTTCTAAGATTGTGGACTTGATGCTGGCTGAAGTCAACCAAACTTTGGATAAGAAAGAGATTGATTTAGAAGTCAGCCAAGCGGCTAAAGACTATATCACAGAAGAAGGTTACGATGAAGTCATGGGTGTTCGTCCTCTCCGTCGTGTGGTTGAACAACAAATCCGTGACAAAGTCACAGACTTCCACTTGGATAACCTTGATGCTAAACACCTAGAAGCTGACATGGAAGATGGTGTTTTGGTCATTCGTGAAAAAGTTTAAGACAGAATTTTGAGAATAAAAAAGAAGGAGCCAGCTGAAAAACTGGTTCCTTTTTTTGTGTTTAAATCACATGACGCTCAAAGGCATCATCTGAAATCCCTTGTTCAAGTATGAGTTTTGCCCATTCTTTAGCAGAAAAGAGGCTGTGGTCCTTGTAGTTTCCGCAAGATTCGATGGTTGTTCCAGGGACATCTTCCCAAGTGGTAGTCTCAGCGATTTCTTTGAGCGAATCCTTGATAACGGCCGCGATTTCAGCACTGGTGTGACGTCCCCACATAATCATGTGGAAGCCTGTACGGCAACCAAATGGTGAACAGTCAATCATGCCGTCAATACGGGTACGGATGAGTTTTGCCAAGAGATGCTCGATAGTATGAAGGCCAGCGGTAGGGATTGAGTCTTCATTTGGTTGTACCAAGCGAATGTCATAATTGGAGATGATGTCTCCCTTTGGCCCTGTTTCTTCTCCAATCAAGCGGACATAGGGTGCTTTAACAATGGTGTGGTCAAGTTCAAAACTTTCAACAATAACTTCTTTTGACATGGTAAATCCTTTCAGTTTTCTCCTTTCATTATAACATAAAGCTGGCTCCTGAGACAGAGAGAAAACCTCTCCGAGGCTGGAGAGGTTGAAATCGTTACTTACGATACAAGCGGTCGTATTGGTAGTAAGGGTCAAAGGTTACATTGATACCCAATTTACGAAGGACATTCTTGTCTTCATCTGTCAAGATGATGGTTGAGTGGGCTTCGCTTCCTTTGAGGTTGCCGAGCTCTTCCATAGCACGAGCAGCATCAGGATTTTCTGTAGCTGTGATAGCCAGTGCAATTAGGATTTCATTTGAATGAAGGCGTGGATTGCGGCTACCGAGATGATCGATTTTAAGACCTTGGATTGGTTTGACAAGTTCCGGTTCGATGAGTTTTACTTCTTTAGCAATGTCAGCTGATTTCTTGATAGCGTTGATCAAGGCAGCGGCTGTAGGGCCAAAGAGTTCTGAGTTCTTACCAGTGACAATTTCTCCGCTTGGCAATTCAAGGGCTAGGGCTGGTCCGCCAGTTTCTTCTGCTTTTTGACGGGCAACAACAGCCACCTTACGGTCTGCTGGTGTGATACCGAGGTCATTCATAAGCAATTCGATTTTCTTGACAGCAGATTCGCCAACTTTTTCGGCTTTAAAATCAAGAACAGTTTGATAGTAACGGCGGATGATTTCTTGTTTAGAAGCTTCGACAGCAGCCTCATCATCTGTAATAGCGAAACCAACCATGTTGACACCCATGTCTGTCGGAGAAGCGTATGGAGATTTACCAAGGATACGTTCTAACATGCGCTTAAGTACTGGGAAGATCTCGATATCACGATTGTAGTTGACAGTGGTTTCTCCGTAGGTTTGGAGATGGAAGGGGTCAATCATGTTGACATCGTCAAGGTCTGCTGTGGCAGCCTCGTAGGCCAAATTGACTGGGTGATGAAGGGGAAGATTCCAAACTGGGAAGGTTTCAAATTTAGCGTAACCAGACTTGATACCATTGATTTGGTCGTGGTACATGTTTGACATACAAGTTGCCAATTTTCCAGAACCAGGTCCAGGAGCTGTTACGACAATCAAGTTGCGACTGGTTTTGATGTAGTCGTTTTTCCCCATTCCTTCTGGAGAAATGATGTGGTCCATATCCGTCGGATATCCTTTGATTGGATAATGAAGATAAGAATCAATTCCGTTTTTCTCAAGTTGATTGCGGAAGGCATCTGCAGCGGGTTGGCCAGCGTATTGTGTAATGACAACGGAGCCGACAAAAATTCCTAATTCATTGAATTTATCAATCAAACGAAGAACTTCTTGGTCATAAGAAATGCCCAAGTCACCACGTGCTTTGGAATGCTCGATGTTGCTTGCATTAATAGCAATCACAACCTCAACCTGCTCTTTCAATTCTTGCAAGAGCTTGATTTTGTTGTCAGGCTCATAACCAGGAAGAACACGAGCAGCGTGGAAATCTTCTAACATTTTACCACCAAACTCCAAGTAGAGCTTGCCGTCAAATTGGTTAATGCGCTCCAAAATGTGGTCGCGCTGTAGATTCAAATATTGTTCAGAACTAAAAGCTTGTTTTTTCATTTTTTTACCTCTGACCTCTATTATAATAAAAAATTGGAAGTTAGGAAACTATGGAGTCAAAAAAGGAATCAAAAAGATTAGGCAAACGCTTGCACAAAAATTAGAAAAACGCTATCATAGACTATAGATTATTAAAATAATGAGGTAAGAAGATGCAAGAAAAATGGTGGCACAATGCCGTAGTCTATCAAGTTTATCCTAAGAGCTTTATGGATAGTAACGGAGATGGAATTGGCGATTTGCCAGGAATTACTAGTAAGTTGGACTATCTAGCTAAGTTAGGAATCACAGCGATTTGGCTTTCTCCGGTTTATGACAGTCCTATGGATGATAATGGCTACGATATTGCTGATTATCAAGCGATTGCAGCTATTTTCGGAACCATGGAGGATATGGACCAACTGATTGCGGAAGCTAAGAAGCGTGATATTCGTATCATCATGGACTTGGTGGTCAATCATACCTCAGATGAACATGCTTGGTTTGTCGAGGCTTGTGAGAATCCTGATAGTCCCGAGCGAGACTACTATATCTGGCGAGATGAGCCTAATGATTTGGAGTCTATCTTTAGTGGATCAGCTTGGGAATACGATGAAAAGTCAGGTCAGTACTATCTCCACTTTTTCAGCAAGAAACAGCCTGATCTCAACTGGGAAAATGAAAAACTGCGCCAGAAAATTTACGAGATGATGAACTTCTGGATTGATAAAGGCATTGGCGGTTTCCGCATGGATGTCATTGACATGATTGGCAAAATCCCTGATGAGAAAGTAGTCAATAATGGTCCTATGCTCCATCCCTATCTCAAGGGAATGAATCAGGCAACCTTTGGAGATAAGAATCTCTTGACAGTGGGAGAGACCTGGGGTGCAACGCCAGAAATTGCCAAACTCTACTCTGATCCGAAGGGGCAAGAACTGTCTATGGTCTTCCAGTTTGAACACATCGGTCTTCAGTATCAGGAGGGTCAGCCTAAATGGCACTATCAAAAAGAGCTAAATATCGCTAAGTTAAAAGAGATTTTCAACAAATGGCAGACAGAGCTGGGAGTTGAGGACGGCTGGAATTCCCTCTTCTGGAACAACCATGACCTCCCTCGTATCGTCTCTATCTGGGGAAATGACCAAGAATACCGAGAAAAATCTGCTAAAGCCTTTGCAATCTTGCTTCATCTCATGAGAGGGACACCTTATATCTATCAAGGTGAGGAGATTGGGATGACCAACTATCCGTTTGAAACTCTGGATCAAGTAGAAGATATTGAGTCACTCAACTATGCGCGTGAAGCTCTTGAAAAAGGTGTTCCGATGGAAGAAATCATGGACAGTATCCGTGTCATTGGACGTGACAATGCCCGTACTCCAATGCAATGGGACGAAAGCAAAAACTCCGGTTTCTCAACAGCTCAACCGTGGTTGGCAGTCAATCCAAACTATCAAGACATCAATGTTCAAGAAGCACTGGCAAATCCAGATTCTATTTTCTATACTTATCAGAAGTTGGTCCAAATCCGTAAGGAAAACAGCTGGCTGATTCGAGCTGACTTTGAATTGCTTGAAACTGCTGACAAGATCTTTGCCTACATTCGTAAAGATGGCGACCGTCGTTTCCTAGTTGTGGGCAACTTGTCCAATGAAGAACAAGACTTGGCAGTAGAAGGAAATGTCAAATCAGTCTTGATTGAAAACACCGTGGCTCAAGAAGTTTTTGAGAAACAAATCTTAGCTCCATGGGATGCTTTCTGTGTTGAATTACTATAAATATTTTTTACAGAAAAATTTAAAATTGAAATCGCATAAAAACAAGGGAGGACTGTATGAAAGGCAGAAATCCTTTGTTTTTTTATGACTAAAGTTTATAAACTTTCATTCTCAAAATTCAATTAACTTTACAAATTCCCACTATTTTGGTAAAATAAATATATGTTATAAAAACTAACATAAAGGAGAAAGAAGATGACTACAAAAAAGCGTGTCCTTAGTGTAGGCCTGACTGTTGCGGCTACCTTGCTTTTAGCTGCTTGCGGACAATCAGGTTCAGATACAAAAACTTACTCATCAACCTTTAGTGGAAATCCAACTACATTTAACTACTTGTTAGACTACTACGCTGATAATACAGCCATCATTACCAACCTAGTTGATGGCTTGCTTGAAAATGACAACCACGGAAACCTAGTTCCATCTTTGGCAGAAGACTGGTCTGTTTCGAACGACGGTCTGACTTATACCTACAAATTGAGAAAAGATGCCAAATGGTTCACGGCTGACGGTGAAGAATATGCCCCAGTCAAGGCACAAGATTTTGTGACAGGTATCAAGTACGCAGTGGACAATAAATCACAGGCCATTGACCTGATTCAAAACTCGATCAAGGGCTTGAATGATTATATTACAGGAGCGGATTCTGACTTTTCTAAGGTTGGGGTGAAGGCTATTGACGACCAGACTGTTGAGTATACTTTGGTACGCCCAGAACCTTACTGGAATTCAAAAACAACCAACAGTATTCTTTTCCCAGTGAATGAAGAGTTTTTAAACTCAAAAGGGAAAGATTTTGGGACTCTATCTCCAGATAGCATTCTCTACAGCGGACCTTATTTGTTAAAAGATTTCACATCAAAATCATCAATCGAGTATGTGAAAAATCCGCATTACTACGATCATGACAAAGTATCAATTGAACACGTGAAATTGGCTTACTTTGATGGTTCAGACCAAGAATTGACCATCCGTAACTTTGAAAGTGGCGCTTATTCAATCGCTGGGGTTTATCCAAATAGTTCTAACTTCGCCAAGACCAAGGAGAAATATAAGGATAATATCGTCTATAGCTTGCAGGACAAGACTTCTTGGTACTTCAATTTCAACGTCAATCGTAAGGCCTACAACCATACGTCTAAAACGACAGATGAGCAGAAGAAGTCAACTGAAACAGCTGTTTTGAACAAGAACTTCCGCCAAGCAGTGAACTTTGCCTTGGACCGCACAGCCTATTCTGCCCAGTCAAACGGGGAAGAAGCAGCTAGTAAGACCCTTCGTAACACCCTAGTGCCTCCAACATTTGTCCAAGTTGGAGACAAGACCTTTGGAGAAGTAGTCGCTTCTAAATTGGTCAACTATGGCACAGAATGGTCAGATATTAACTTGGCAGATGCTCAGGATGCCTATTTCAACAAAGAAAAAGCCCAAGCAGAATTTGTGGAAGCTAAAAAAGAATTGGCAAGTCAAGGTGTGACCTTCCCAATTCACTTGGATGTGGCGGTTGATCAGACAAGTAAAAATGCCGTGACAGGCATGAACTCAGTTAAGCAGACCCTTGAGTCAGTTTTGGGTGCTGATAACATTGTCATTGATGTTCAGCAACTTTCAACAGATGATTTTAATAACGTAGCCTTCTTAGCGCCAACAGCAGCTGATCGTGACTATGATTTGAACTTTGATGGCTGGGTAGGTGACTATCAGGATCCATCAACTTATCTCAATCCTTTCAATGCAGAGGATGGATTCTACCTTAAGATTTTTGGACTAGATGCTAAGGAAGACAAGGAAAAAATCACTAGCCTAGGTCTTGATACCTACACTAAGATGCTCAAAGATGCAGATAGTGAAAACAAAGATGTAGCCAAACGCTATGAAAAATATGCTGAAGCACAGGCTTGGATGATTGACAATTCTCTGATTATGTCAGCTATGTCAAGTGGTGGAACAGCTTCTGTAACCAAAGTAACACCATTTACAAGAGGCTATTCATTGGTTGGTATCAAGGGTGATGGCAATAACTACAAGTACATGAAACTGCAAAAAGACACTGTGACGACCAAACAGTTTGAAGAAGCTAAGACCAAATGGGAGCAAGAAAGCAAAAAAGCAATCGAAAAAGCCCAAAAAGAAGCAGAAAAACATGTTAAATAGTTAGAAATAGCCTTTTCAAGCAAAATCATAAAGACAAACATCAGTTTTGGTGCTTGTCTTTTTAAATCACTCGGCTATTGAAAACTAAGAAATGATTTGTTTTGTGCTAAAATAGATTGAAACTAAGATCCTCTCTTTTACTGTAGTTAAGGAGATGAGAGGTAAATGATAAGGAAGAGACTATGTACGACTATCTAATCGTTGGTGCTGGTTTGTCTGGAGCAATTTTTGCTTATGAGGCGACTAAGCGTGGAAAAAAAGTAAAAGTTATTGATAAACGTGACCACATTGGTGGAAATATCTACTGTGAGAATGTAGAAGGAATCAACGTTCACAAATATGGTGCTCATATCTTCCATACTTCTAATAAGAAAGTCTGGGATTATGTGAATCAATTTGCTGAATTTAACAACTATATCAACTCGCCTCTAGCTAATTACAAGGGTAGCCTTTATAATCTACCTTTCAATATGAATACTTTCTATGCTATGTGGGGGACAAAAACTCCTCAAGAAGTGAAAAATAAGATTGCTGAGCAAACGGCTCATATGAAGGACGTTGAACCTAAAAACTTGGAAGAACAGGCTATCAAGTTGATCGGTCCAGATATTTATGAAAAGTTGATCAAAGGCTACACTGAAAAGCAATGGGGACGTTCTGCGACTGACCTTCCACCCTTTATCATCAAACGTCTACCAGTTCGTTTGACTTTTGATAATAACTACTTTAATGACCGTTACCAAGGAATTCCAATCGGTGGCTATAATGTCATTATCGAAAATATGTTGAAGGATGTGGAAGTAGAACTTGGAGTTGACTTTTTTGCCAATCGTGAGGAATTAGAAGCTTCTGCTGAAAAAGTTGTCTTTACGGGGATGATTGACCAATACTTCAATTATAAACATGGTGAGTTAGAATACCGTAGTCTTCGTTTTGAGCATGAAGTTCTCAATGAAGAAAACTATCAAGGAAATGCTGTTGTCAACTACACAGAGCGAGAAATTCCTTATACTCGTATTATTGAGCATAAACACTTTGAGTATGGTACACAAGCTAAAACGGTCATTACTCGTGAATACCCAGCTGATTGGAAACGTGGAGATGAGCCTTATTATCCAATCAATGATGAGAGAAACAATGCTATATTTGCTAACTATCAAGAAGAAGCAGCCCAGAATGATAAGGTCATTTTCTGTGGACGTTTGGCTGATTATAAATACTACGACATGCATGTAGTCATCGAACGGGCTTTGGAAGTGGTCGAGGAAGAGTTGGGACAATAATGCAAGGATTCCGTTATTTTAGAATCTTTGCTACTTAAGATTTTTAGAAGTAAGGTCAATAAGATTCTTTTCTGCTTATCAGAAGAGAATCTCTGTTGGCTTTTTTTTGGCATAAATGAACAATTTTATTTTTCAGAATATATCAAATATAACAAATAACTCTTAAAATTCAGAAAATTCTATTGACAGGACTTGAAAAAGAGTCTATAATGAATAAAAAAACAAAGGAGAAGACTATGAAAACAAGAAAAGTATTGGCTCTTGCGGGAGTAACCTTATTAGCAGCTGGTGTTTTAGCTGCTTGTTCTGGGGGGTCAGGTGCTCAAGGTGAAAAAACCTTTGCCTTTACCTACGAGACACATCCAGATAATCTCAACTATTTGACAACTGGTAAGGCAGCAACTTCTGAGATTACTAGTAATGTGATCGATGGATTACTTGAAAATGATAAATACGGGAACCTTATTCCCTCAATGGCAGAAGACTGGTCGGTCTCTAAGGATGGCTTGACTTATACTTATAAGATTCGTCAGGATGCCAAGTGGTATACATCTGAGGGAGAAGAGTACGCTCCTGTTAAGGCTCAGGACTTTGTAACAGGACTTAAATATGCAACAGATAAGAAAGCAGAAGCCCTTTACTTGGTACAGGATTCAATCAAAGGTCTGGATGCCTATGCAAAAGGTGAAATCACAGACTTTGCTCAAGTCGGGATTAAAGCGCTTGACGACCAAACAATCCAATACACCTTGAACAAACCTGAAAGTTTTTGGAATTCCAAAACAACCATGGGTGTGCTTGCGCCAGTTAATGAAGAGTTTTTGAATTCAAAAGGGGATGATTTTGCCAAAGCTACGGATCCAAGTAGTCTCTTGTATAACGGTCCTTATTTGTTGAAATCTATTGTGACTAAATCCTCTGTTGAATTTGCGAAAAATCCGAACTACTGGGATAAGGACAATGTGCATATTGACAAGATTAAATTGTCATTCTGGGATGGGCAAGATACCAGCAAACCAGCAGAAAACTTTAAAGATGGTAGCCTTACAGCAGCTCGTCTTTATCCAACAAGTGCAAGTTTCGCAGAGCTTGAGAAGAGTATGAAAGACAATATTGTCTATACGCAACAAGACTCGACTACGTATCTAGTAGGAACAAATATTGATCGTCAGTCCTATAAATATACTTCTAAGACTAGCGACGAACAAAAGACATCTACTAAAAAGGCTCTCTTGAACAAGGATTTCCGTCAGGCTATTGCCTTTGGATTTGACCGTACAGCCTATGCCTCTCAGTTGAATGGAGAAACTGGAGCAAGCAAAATCTTGCGTAATCTCTTTGTGCCACCAACATTTGTTCAAGCAGATGGGAAAAACTTTGGCGATATAGTCAAAGAGAAATTGGTGACTTATGGGGATGAATGGAAGGATGTTAATCTGGCCGATTCACAAGATGGTCTTTACAATCCAGAAAAAGCCAAGGCTGAATTTGCTAAAGCTAAATCAGCTTTGCAGGCAGAAGGTGTGACTTTCCCAATTCATTTGGATATGCCAGTTGACCAGACAGCAACTACAAAAGTTCAACGTGTCCAATCTATGAAACAATCCTTGGAAGCAACTTTAGGAACTGATAATGTCGTTATTGATATCCAACAATTGCAAAAAGATGAATTGCTTAATGTAACTCTATTTGCCGAAAATGCTGCTGGCGAAGACTGGGATTTATCAGATAATGTCGGTTGGGGTCCAGACTTTGCCGATCCATCAACCTACCTTGATATTATCAAACCTTCTGTAGGAGAAAGTACTAAAACATATTTAGGATTTGACTCAGGGGAAGATAATGTAGCTGCTAAAAAAGTAGGTCTATATGACTACGAAAAATTGGTTACTGAAGCTGGTGATGAGACTACAGATGTTGCTAAACGATATGATAAATACGCAGCAGCCCAAGCTTGGTTGACAGATAGTGCCTTGATCATCCCAACAACTTCTAAAACTGGTCGTCCAATCTTGTCTAAGATGGTACCATTTACAATACCATTTGCATTGTCAGGAAATAAAGGTACAAGTGACCCAGTCTTGTATAAATACCTTGAACTTCAAGACAAGGCAGTTACTGCAGATGAATATCAAAAAGCTCAAGAAAAATGGATGAAAGAAAAAGCAGAATCCAATAAAAAAGCGCAAGAAGAACTCGCAAAACATGTGAAATAAGATAAAAAGAGACTGAGCAAAAAGTCTTTAAAAGCAAAACGCATATTGTCAGGTGATGAAAGCCTTGATCGTATGCGTTTTATTGTGGGGAAATGTACTTGATCTCTGTATTTCATTTTGAAAATGACAAAATCCTGAGTTTAGAGTTCTCAGGATTTTTTCGTTTACTGTTGTGGTTGTTGTTGAACTTGAGGGGGCTGAGGAGTCTGTGGAGCCGGGTTTTGATTGGCTCCGGGTGCATTTGGTGCTTGGTTTTGACCATTAGTACTAGCATCAGGACTTGTTGCTGGTGCTTGGCTAGTAGAGCTTTCTGCACTTGTTGATGAGCTTTCAGTTGAAGATGATTGGGATGTTGTTTCAGTCCAAGTCGGTCTTGCTCCATTTTGGAAAACAAACTGCCCATTTCGATAAATGCCGTCTGGCATCGTCCAGTCTTCTGGATGAGTATCTTCTGATAGATACGTTATCATTGAGCGATAAACTTTAGCTGCAACTAGGAAACCATCTCCAACGATAGGAGTTAAACGATTCGAATAACCTGTCCATACAGCCATAGAATACTTACGAGTATAACCAACAAACATTTCATCTGGAGCTACATAGCCAGTGTTTTTGATGTGTTTTTCAATTTCATCATCTGTGTAGTTAGAAGTACCTGTCTTACCAGCTTGAGGAAGCCAAGGCAGGTAGGCACCACGACCAGTTCCGTAAGTCAAGACAGTTTTCATCATGTCGGTCATCATATAGGCTGTCGTTTCCTTCATGGCACGAGTTCCGACATTAGAGAACTCTTTTTCACTCCCATCACTAAAGACGACTTTATGGATATACATTGGTTTATAGTAAGTTCCACCATTTGCAAAGGCAGCGTAAGCAGCAGCCATCTTTTCACTACTTGCTCCATATTTTTTGTCTGATTCAGTTGTGTTACTTGAAATGGCATTTGAGTAGTGAATACTTGGGTAGTCAATTCCTAAACCATTTAGGAAGTTTTTGGCTCTATCTAAACCAACCTTGTTTAGTGTTTCAACGGCAGGTACGTTACGAGATTGTTGAAGGGCATATTGCAGAGTAATATTACCAAAATATGCTCGATCCCAGTTGTAGACAGGTGTGCTTGTTCCCGGATAGTTATAAGGAATATCATTAACCATAGTTGCAGTGGAATCATATACACCGTATTCTATGGCAGGTGCATAATCGGTGATTGGTTTCATTGATGAACCCCAGTCACGATTGGTTTCCACAGCTTGGTTGGTACCAAATGAAACGTTACTTGCTTGGTGACGAGCTCCAAGTTGGGCGATGACTTTACCATTGGAAACATCTACGACCGTAGATGCGACTTGCAAATCATCGTCAGGGTAAGAGACGTATTGCTCGGAGTTGTAGATATCCCACAGACGTTTTTGAGCCTCTTGGTCTACATTTGTGTAGACATCCATCCCAGTTGTGAGCAGGTTATAGCCTGTTTCTTCTTCAACTTGATTGATGACTTCCTTGAGGTAATTATCCATGTAAGCAGGGTAATTACTTGCTGATTTGAGACTTTGTAGTCCATCAGTAATTGGTGTGTTGACTGCTTTCTCATACTGTTCAGCAGAGATGTAGCCTTGATTTTTCATTTCAGATAAGACCAAGTTTCGGCGGTCTTGAGCTGCTTCTGGATGTGAATAGGGGTCATATTGGTTTGGTGCCTGAGGCATTCCAGCCAGCAAGGCTAACTGAGGTAAACTTAAATTATTGAGGTCTTTACCATAGTAGTTTTGAGCTGCTGTCTGCATTCCATAGTTGCCATTAGACATGTAGACCTTATTTATATAGTAGGTCAAGATTTCTTGCTTGGTTGCTTTTTGTTCTAACTGAATCGCTAACCAAGCTTCCTGAGCCTTACGAGAAATAGTCTGGTCGGAAGTCGAGGTTGAAAAGTAAGTCAACTTAATCAACTGTTGGGTGAGAGTTGATCCACCTTGGAGGGAATTACTTTGCAGATTACGCAAGAAAGCGCCCAGGATACGGATGGTATCAATCCCCCTGTGGTCGAAGAAGCGATGGTCTTCGATAGAAACGATTGCCTTAACCAAATCTGTGGGAATATCATTAGCTTGGGCATTGACGCGACGTTCAGAACCCAAGTCAGCAATGAGTTGATTTTTATTGTCGTAGATTTTACTAGAGGTTGTTGCAACTAGTTTACTCTCGGATAGGCTAGGAGCCTTGCTAACATAGTAGAAAAAAACTCCTCCACCTAAGACAATGGCTGCGATAACCAAGCTTAAGAAGCTAATGCTCAGATACTTGATTAGGCGCAGAATCGTTGGTTTGTTCATCTTGTTTTACCACCTAATAAATGTTCTTTGATAACATTGAGATAGGGAATTTGAGGGAAGGCACCAGCCTTGATTTCATATCCATATTCTCGAATATATCCAAGTGGCATTGATTTTTGTCCCTTATCTTGATGATAGAAGCGAATTAAATCAAGTGCCGGCAATAAGTAGGTTTCTTGCTGAGAAGAAAAGTGAAGAAGGACAAAGCAGATTCCTTGTTGGGCAAGGACTTGTTCCATATGCTGAATCTGATGTGGATGAAAATTTTTCATCGGAATCGCACGTTTTTGTTTTGTTTCCTTGGCTTCAAAGTCGATGTAATATCCATTATAAACGCCAGAATAGTCCGTCGTTGAAGCTTGTCGAAAATAGGCTTCAACAATCTTGGCACGACTTCGTTGTGGATAGTCCACTCGTACGATTTGAATAGGAGTTGGTTTCTTGTGTATAACAGCCAAGCCCTGAGACAAATAGTAGTCGTTGGTAGCATTGATCATCTTTTCAAAAGACATTCCTCGATTTGCGAAATTTTTGGGTTGAGAAAGAGATGTTTGTCTTTTTTGTGATGAAAGTTTATGTGGATAGTTGACCATAATACTCCTTATTGGTACAATAACATCACTCTATTATACCATAAATTTGCACAGAAAGGGTTAAAAATGGCTACAGCTTTGGTTTTAGGCTATTCTGCTTTTGATTTGGGTTTGTTTTCTGACAAGGATCCTCGTCTTAAATTGATAAAAAAAGCAATACGTAGGGATTTAGAAACTATGGCAGCAGATGGGGTGACTTGGCTTGTATTTACAGGGACTTTGGGCTTTGAATATTGGGTTTTAGAGGTTGCTCAAGAAATGAAGACCGAGTACGGTTTCCAGTTGGCGACCATTTTTGCTTTTGAAACCCATGGGGAAAATTGGAATGAAGGCAATCAGATGAAACTGAGTCGTTTTAAGCAGGTAGACTTTGTCAAATATGCCTATCCTCGCTATGAACACAAGGGGCAGTTAAGAGATTACCAGCAGTTTTTACTGGAAAATACGAACAGTTCTTATCTTTTTTATGATGAAGAAAATGAAACGAAACTAGCTTATTTTTACCAAAAGATGAAAAATCAAGAGGACTATTTTATAAAGAGATTAACATTTGATCAATTAAATGAACTTGCTGAAAATTTTTCCGAAAATTGAAGCTTTGACCTTGATTTTTGTTTGCCTTTTTTTATATAATAATACTAGCAAGCGAGAATGGAGAGAGACATGGCAAGTATTATTTTTTCAGCAAAAGATATTTTTGAACAAGAGTTTGGACGTGAAGTCCGTGGGTATAGTAAAGTAGAAGTTGACGAGTTTTTAGACGATGTCATCAAGGATTATGAAACCTATGCTGCCTTGGTCAAGTCACTTCGTCAGGAAATTGCGGATTTGAAGGAAGAATTAACTCGTAAACCGCAAGTGAGTTCGGATCCAAGTCCTAGTCACCCAGATCCAATTGATGTGGCTGCTTCATCTTCTATGACGAATTTTGATATTTTGAAACGCTTGAATCGTCTTGAAAAAGAAGTATTCGGCAAACAAATTTTAGACAATACTGATTTGTAATTTAGGTCTTGTTACATGCAATTTTTGGATAATCGCGTGAGGAGAATTGCTTCTCATGAGGAAAGTCCATGCTAGCACAGGCTGTGATGCCTGTAGTGTTTGTGCTAGGCGAAACCATAAGCCTAGGGACGAGAAATCGTTACGGCAGTTGAAATGGCTAAGTCCTTGGATAGGTCAGAGTAGGCTTGAAAGTGCCACAGTGACGGAGTCTTTCTGGAAACAGAGAGAGTGGAACGCGGTAAACCCCTCAAGCTAGCAACCCAAATTTTGGTCGGGGCATGGAGTACGCGGAAACGAACGTAGTATTCTGACTGCTATCAGCTAGAGCTGTTAGTGGTAGACAGATGATTATCGAAGGAAGTGGTCCTAGTCACTTCTGGAACAAAACATGGCTTATAGAAAATTGCATATAGGTTGGGGCTGAGAAATTTTCTCAACCTCATTTTTTAAAGTGGACATATAGAAAGGTCTTGCAAGACTGTAACATGAAAAAAGAATTTAATTTAATTGCAACTGTGGCAGCAGGTCTTGAAGCTGTTGTAGGACGAGAAGTACGAGAGCTGGGCTACGATTGTCAGGTTGAAAATGGACGTGTTCGTTTTCAAGGAGACGTGAGAGCGATTATCGAAACCAACCTTTGGCTTCGGGCAGCAGATCGTATCAAAATTATCGTAGGAACCTTCCCAGCTAAGACTTTTGAAGAGTTGTTTCAGGGAGTTTTCGCTTTAGACTGGGAAAATTATTTACCACTTGGAGCTCGGTTCCCGATTTCAAAAGCCAAATGTGTTAAGTCCAAACTTCACAATGAGCCAAGTGTACAGGCTATTTCTAAGAAAGCTGTTGTCAAGAGATTGCAGAAACACTATGCTCGCCCAGAAGGGGTTCCTTTGATGGAGAATGGCCCAGAGTTTAAGATTGAGGTCTCTATTCTCAAAGATGTGGCAACTGTCATGATTGATACGACAGGCTCCAGTCTCTTTAAACGTGGCTATCGTACCGAAAAGGGTGGCGCTCCTATCAAGGAAAACATGGCAGCAGCTATTTTACAACTTTCTAACTGGTATCCAGATAAGCCTTTGATTGATCCGACCTGTGGTTCGGGGACTTTCTGTATCGAGGCTGTCATGATTGCCAGAAAGATGGCGCCTGGTCTTCGTCGCTCTTTTGCATTTGAGGAATGGAACTGGATTAGCAATCGCTTGATTCAGGAAGTGCGCACAGAAGCAGCTAAGAAAGTGGATCGTGAGCTGGAACTGGATATCATGGGCTGTGATATTGATGCTCGCATGGTGGAAATTGCTAAGGCCAATGCTCAGGCAGCTGGTGTTGCAGGAGATATTACCTTTAAGCAGATGCGCGTGCAGGATTTGCGTTCCGATAAAATCAATGGTGTGATTATTTCCAATCCGCCTTATGGTGAACGCTTGTCAGATGATGCAGGGGTGACCAAGCTCTATGCTGAGATGGGGCAAGTATTTGCACCACTGAAAACTTGGAGCAAATTTATCCTGACTAGTGATGAAGCCTTTGAAAGCAAGTATGGTAGCCAAGCAGATAAGAAGCGTAAGTTATACAACGGAACCTTGAAAGTGGATCTGTATCAATATTTTGGTCAGCGTGTCAAACGGCAAGAGGTAAAATAGAAAGGGATACTCATGAGTAAAAAAAGACGAAATCGTCATAAAAAAGAAGGTCAAGAACCGCAATTTGATTTTGATGAAGCAAAAGAGCTAACAGTTGGTCAAGCTATTCGTAAAAATGAAGAAGTGGAAGCAGGAGTCTTGCCTGAGGATTCCATTTTGGACAAGTATGTTAAGCAACACAGAGATGAAATTGAGGCGGATAAGTTTGCGACTCGCCAATACAAAAAAGAGGAGTTAGTTGAAACTCAGAGTCTGGATGATTTAATTCAAGAGATGCGTGAGGCTGTAGAGGAGTCAGAAGCCTCTTTGGAGGAAGTTCCATCTTCTGAAGACATTTTACCACCCTTGCCTCTGGACGATGAGGAGCAAGGCTTGGATCCTCTATTGCTAGAGGATGAAAATCCAACAGAAATGACTGAAGAAGTGGAAGAGGAGCAAAACCTTTCTCGTCTGGAACAAGAGGACTCAGATAAGAAAAGCAAAAAAGGCTTTGTTTTGACCGTTTTGGCGCTTGTATCAGTGATTATCTGTGTCAGTGCTTATTATGTCTATCGTCAAGTGAATCGCTCGACCAAGGAAATTGAAACTTCTCAATCAACTACAGCCAATCAATCAGATGTGGATGATTTTAATACACTTTATGACGCCTTTTACACAGACAGCAATAAAACGGCTTTGAAAAATAGCCAGTTTGATAAACTAAGTCAACTCAAGACATTACTTGATAAGCTGGAAGGTAGTCGTGAACATACGCTTGCCAAATCGAAGTATGATAGTCTAGCAACGCAAATCAAGGCCATTCAAGATGTCAATGCACAATTTGAAAAACCAGCTATTGTGGATGGTGTCTTGGATACCAAAGCCAAAGCCAAATCGGATGCTAAATTTACAGATATTAAAACTGGAAATACGGAGCTTGATAAAGTGCTAGATAAGGCTATCAGCCTTGGTAAGAGCCAGCAAACAAGTACTTCTAGCTCTAGCTCAAGTTCAAGTCAAACTAGTAGCTCAAGTTCAAGTCAAACAAGCTCAAATACGACTAGTGAGACAAGCCCAAGTAGTTCAAATACGGGATCAAATGAAACTAGAAGTACTCGCAGTGAAGTCAATATGGGTCTATCAAGTGCGGGGGTTGCTGTTCAAAGAAGTGCCAGTCGTGTTGCCTATAATCAGTCTGCTATTGATGATAGTAACAACTCTGCTTGGGATTTTGCGGATGGCGTCTTGGAACAAATTCTAGCGACTTCACGTTCACGTGGCTATATCACTGGAGACCAATATATCCTTGAACGTGTCAATATCGTTAACGGCAATGGTTATTACAACCTCTACAAGCCAGATGGAACCTATCTCTTTACACTTAACTGTAAGACAGGATATTTTGTCGGAAATGGAGCTGGTCATGCGGATGACTTGGACTACTAAGCAGTCGTTACAAAATTCTTTCTTTTCAAAAGTAAAAATGATAAAATAAAACAAATCAAACAAGAGGAGTGTCAAATGACAAAAGCTAACTTTGGTGTCGTAGGTATGGCCGTAATGGGTCGTAACCTTGCCCTTAATATTGAATCACGTGGTTACACAGTTGCTATCTACAACCGTAGTAAAGAAAAAACTGAAGATGTAATTGCTTGCCATCCTGAAAAGAACTTTGTACCAAGCTATGACGTTGAAAGTTTTGTAAACTCAATCGAAAAACCTCGTCGTATCATGCTCATGGTTCAAGCTGGACCTGGTACAGATGCGACTATTCAAGCCCTTCTTCCACACCTTGATAAGGGCGACATCTTAATTGACGGAGGAAACACTTTCTACAAAGATACCATCCGTCGTAATGAAGAATTGGCAAACTCAGGTATCAACTTTATCGGTACTGGGGTTTCTGGTGGTGAAAAAGGTGCCCTTGAAGGTCCTTCTATCATGCCTGGTGGACAAAAAGAAGCCTACGAATTGGTTGCTGACGTTCTTGAAGAAATCTCAGCTAAAGCACCAGAAGATGGCAAACCATGTGTGACTTATATCGGCCCTGATGGAGCTGGTCACTATGTAAAAATGGTTCACAACGGTATCGAGTATGGGGATATGCAATTGATCGCAGAAAGCTATGACTTGATGCAACACTTGCTAGGTCTTTCTGCAGAAGATATGGCTGAAATCTTTACTGAATGGAACAAGGGTGAGTTGGACAGCTACTTGATCGAAATCACAGCTGACATCTTGAGCCGTAAAGACGATGAAGGTCAAGATGGACCAATCGTAGACTACATCCTTGATGCTGCAGGTAACAAGGGAACTGGTAAATGGACTAGCCAATCATCACTTGATCTGGGTGTGCCATTGTCACTCATTACTGAGTCAGTATTTGCACGTTACATTTCAACTTACAAAGAAGAACGCGTGCATGCTAGCAAGGTTCTTCCAAAACCAGCTGCCTTCAAATTTGAAGGAGACAAGGCTGAGTTGATTGAAAAAATCCGTCAAGCCCTTTACTTCTCAAAAATCATTTCATACGCACAAGGTTTTGCTCAATTGCGTGTAGCTTCTAAAGAAAACAACTGGAACTTGCCATTTGCAGACATCGCATCTATCTGGCGTGATGGCTGTATCATCCGTTCTCGTTTCTTGCAAAAGATTACAGATGCTTACAACCGTGATGCAGACCTTGCTAACCTTCTTTTGGATGAGTACTTCTTGGATGTTACTGCTAAGTACCAACAAGCAGTGCGTGACATCGTAGCTCTTGCTGTTCAAGCTGGTGTACCAGTGCCAACTTTCTCAGCAGCTATTACTTACTTTGATAGCTACCGTTCAGCTGACCTTCCAGCTAACTTGATCCAAGCGCAACGTGACTACTTTGGTGCCCACACTTACCAACGTAAAGACAAAGAAGGAACATTCCACTACTCTTGGTATGACGAAAAATAAGTAGGTCTGCCATGGGGAAACGGATTTTATTACTTGAGAAAGAACGAAATCTAGCTCATTTTTTAAGTTTGGAACTCCAAAAAGAGCAATACCGAGTTGATCAGGTTGAGGAGGGGCAAAAAGCCCTCTCCATGGCTCTTCAGACAGACTATGACTTGATTTTATTGAATGCTCGTCTGGGGGATATGACAGCCCAGGATTTTGCAGATAGGCTGAGTCGGACTAAGCCAGCTTCAATCATCATGGTCTTGGACCATCGTGAAGAATTGCAAGACCAGCTTGAGACAATCCAACGCTTTGCCGTTTCTTACATCTATAAGCCAGTAATCATTGATAATCTGGTAGATCGTATTTCAGCGATTTTCCGAGGTCGGGACTTCATCGACCAACACTGTAGTCAGATGAAGGTTCCAACATCTTACCGCAATCTGCGTATGGATGTAGAACATCATACCGTTTATCGTGGCGAGGAGATGATTGCTCTGACTCGTCGTGAGTATGACCTTTTGGCTACTCTTATGGGAAGTAAGAAAGTGTTAACTCGTGAGCAGTTGTTGGAAAGTGTCTGGAAGTATGAAAGTGCGACCGAAACAAATATCGTGGATGTTTATATCCGTTATTTACGTAGCAAGCTGGATGTAAAAGGTCAGAAAAGCTACATTAAAACCGTTCGTGGTGTCGGTTACACCATGCAAGAATAGAAAAGCAGTTGCAGTTGTGTAACTGCTTTTTATATGAGTTTTTATATATGTTGACATACGATTTTGTATTTGCTACAATCAGTTATGGAGGATACATCTAATGAAAATAATAAAAAAATTGATGCCAATCGCATTAGCAGTCTTTTTCTTTGGTTTGCTAGCGACAAGTACAGTATTGGCGGATACTACAGGTGGACAGTTTGTTGATAAGGATAATAGAAAATATTATATAAAAGATGACCATAAAGCAATCTATTGGCATAAAATAGACGGTAAAACCTACTATTTTGGTGATAGTGGAGAAATGGTAGTCGGTTGGCAATACTTAGAAATCCCTGGGACAGGTTATCGTGATGATTTATTTGATAATCGACCAGTTTTCGAAATTGCCCTTCAACCGAAGTGGTACTACTTTGGACAAGATGGGGTCCTACAAGAATTTGTTGGCTGGAAACAATTAGAAGTCAAGGATTCGTTAAATGTTGGCAAAAAACATGGTGAAGGCTTTGAAGGTTTAGAAGTTCTTAAATTAGCAAATTATTACTTTGATCAAGACCATTCTTTAAAAACAGGTTGGCTTTATGATCAGTCCAACTGGTATTACCTAGCAAAAATAGGTTCTTCAGGAAAAGACTACCTTGGGGGTGAAAGACGTGCGGGTTGGATCAATGATAATTCAACTTGGTACTATCTCGATCCAACAAGTGCTATAATGCAAACTGGCTGGCAATATCTCGGTAGCAAGTGGTACTACCTCCGTTCATCAGGAGCTATGGCAACTGGTTGGTATCAGGAAGGCTCAACTTGGTATTACTTAGACCAGTCAAATGGCGATATGAAAACAGGCTGGCAATACCTTGGCAACAAGTGGTACTATCTCCGTTCATCAGGAGCTATGGTCACTGGTTGGTTCCAGGTCGGTAGTAAATGGTACTACGCCTATAGCTCAGGTGCTTTGGCAGTGAATACGACTGTAGATGGTTATTCTGTCAACTATAATGGCGAATGGGTTCGGTAAATAATGATAGGATTTTGCAACTTGAGATAAATTTTAAGTAAGAGTGCAGTTTCACGAAGTGATACTGGATAAAAAGTTTTTAAAATCAGAAAACCGCATATTATCAGGCGTCAAAAAAATTGGCAAAACCTTGATAATATGCGGTTTATTGTGGAAAGATTTACTTATTTACTTATTTTTAACAAAATTGAGTTTTTGCCCAGTTTTACATGACATGTTTTAGAAAAAGGTATATAATGTTAGTGTAATATCAAGTGTTTTTTTGAAAGCATCATAACAATTACAATTTTAGGCTTAAAAATCGAACCTTCTTTAAATACTTAAATATTTAAGGGGGGGGGTATAAGTACCCATTTGTAAAAAAGAAATGAGGTTGAAAATGAACTTTAAGTCAAGAAAATGTGAAGAAAACGGGAAAAAAGTTTTACGCTATTCTATTAGAAAACATCATTTGGGAGTAGCTAGTGTGGCAGTGGCTTCGGTGTTATTTTTTGCAACTGGCGTGACGACTGTTCAAGCGGACGGACCAGGAGCAACAGGTGGATCAGCAACAACAGGAGCAACAGGTGGATCAGCAGCAACAGGAGCAACAGGTGGATCAGCAACAACAGGACCAACAGGTGGATCAGCAACAACAGGAACATCAGATGGAGCAGGTGCAACAGGACCAACAGGTGGAGCAGATACGCCAGAACCACCAGCAGCAGACAACACAACTAATTCTGTACCAACGTCAACCTCAACTAGAGAAAGTTCTCATACAAGAAATAGACGTGAATTAAAAAATAATTATAATGGAACGGTCACATTTGTTACCAATCATGGGAATACAGATGTAAAATTTACAGGTGAAGATGAAACATTAGATCATACGGATGTTGATGGTAATAAAGCTAATACTGGAGATTCAGGTGGTGGAAGAACAAAAGCTTATTTCCAAGGATTTTCAAATGTTAAGTATTATGATGGTAGTGATGGACAAATAATGGTTTATAAAAATGAACCTATAAAAAATTTATTTCCTGAAGGACTTAAAGGTGGGGAAAAGGTATATGCCGTATATTTATCGTCAGCTACGGTTTTAGGATTAAATAGTCACCTAACAGGGAAACTTGAAATAAATAAAAATATTTCATCAGAGGAAACTGCATATAATAAAATTAATGTAAAAAATAATACAGAGAGCAAAGATAAAAGAGAAATAACTTATTATGTTGGAGAAGAAACAGTAAACAATTTGAAATTTGGAGCATCATTTTCTCTAGATCCCTTTGCAACAGCGGTAGTTCGTTATAGTCCTTCGCATTATTTCCAACCAGGGACAGCAGAACACTATCCAACAACTGATGCAGATAAGTTAGCAGATCCAACGAACAAAGATTATACTTATGTTGATTTGCATGTTCAATTAGATAAGAGAATTAAGTTGGCGGATGAATTGGATTTCGATTTGAAATCATATTCATTCCAACCACATATGATACTAGATAAAAATAAAAATAAGATAGCAGCGACTTTTGAGATAAGCAAAGATACTCCAAATTCGAAAGTGAAATTTAATACAAGAGATTTAATCGATAATGAGTTTATTTTAAGAACAAGAATTAGAAGAATTGAAAATATGCAGGAGAATGTTCCTTTAGCTACTGCATCAAGTGATATGGAGTTAATTTCGAATAAAGATGATAACTTTTCTGTTTCTAAAGAAGAAATCTTAAAAATCGCTAAAAAAGAAACTAAACCATTAGAAATAAATGGATATATTGATGGATGGGCTAAGTTATATGGACCAATTAGTTTTTGGGGTTTTAGCTTAGGGGGTCCACAAGCGATTCCAAAAACAAGAGGTAAATTAGTATCATTAAATTTTGAATTTAACAAAGTAAGTTTTAATAAAAATACAAATCAATATAATGATGATTCGGAACAAGATTTAGGAACAGTAAATGTAGAACATAATAAAGCTATTCAAACGGATGAGTTGAAAGATGGGATTAAACCAACAAAAGAAGTTGTTGGAGATACAATGCCAGATAACCTTGAGGATATAACGTTAACAGGAAAAGTCTATAAATTTAAAGAATGGAATACTAAGGCTGACGGTTCCGGAACAGTGTTTACAGGGGAAACAAAAATAACTGAAGATATAACTGTTTATGCAATTTGGAAAGAAAAAATTAATGTAATTCCGATACCAACTCCCCAACCGGCACCCCAGCCAGAACCGCAACCTAATCCCCAACCGACACCCCAGCCAACCCCACAACCCGAGCCCCAACCAGATTCGCAACCTAATCCCCAACCAGTACCTCAACCAACACCAACTCCTTCAGAGAATTGGAATCAAGGAAGTATTGGAGTGAACAAGCAGGATGAATTACCTCAGACAGGTAGTCAACAAGATGAATGGTTGGTAGCTCTAGGTGGCTTATCTATCCTAGGTGCTTTGACGGTATTTCCTAAAAAACGAGAAGAATAGGATATGTTAGAAATCATTTAAATAATGAAATGATGGAAATATATCCCTATAATGAAAGAGGCGATTGTGAAGGAAACAATCGCTTTTTTTGTGAAAATATAATAAAATAGATAGGAGAGAATAAATACTTGTAGGAAAAAATAATACTCTTCGAAAATCTCTTCAAACCACGTCAGCGTCGCCTTACCGTACTCAAGTACAGCCTGCGGCTAGCTTCCTAGTTTGCTTTTTGATTTTCATTGAGTATGAGACGGCTTTTTCGTCTAGTAAAAGGAAAATATGACAAAAAAAGTTGGTGTCGGTCAGGCACATAGTAAGATCATTTTAATAGGGGAGCATGCGGTCGTTTACGGTTATCCTGCCATTTCCCTGCCTCTTTTGGAGGTGGAGGTGACTTGTAAGGTGGTTCCTGCTGAAAGTCCTTGGCGTCTTTATGAGGAGGATACCTTGTCCATGGCAGTTTATGCTTCGCTGGAGTATTTGGATATCAAAGAAGCCTGCATTCGCTGTGAGATTGACTCGGCTATCCCTGAGAAACGGGGAATGGGTTCGTCAGCTGCTATCAGCATAGCGGCTATTCGTGCGGTTTTTGACTACTATCATGCAGACCTGCCTCATGATGTACTAGAAATCTTGGTTAATCGGGCTGAGATGATTGCCCATATGAATCCTAGTGGTTTGGATGCCAAGACCTGTCTCAGTGACCAGCCTATTCGCTTTATCAAGAATGTAGGATTTACAGAGCTTGAGATGTATCTATCAGCCTATTTAGTCATTGCTGATACAGGCGTGTATGGTCACACTCGTGAAGCCATCCAAGTGGTTCAGAGCAAGGGTAAGGATGCCCTACCGTTTTTACATGCCTTGGGAGAATTGACCCAGCAGGCAGAAGAAGCGATTTCACAAAAAGATGCTGACGGATTGGGGCAAATTCTCAGTCAAGCGCATTTACATTTAAAAGAAATTGGTGTCAGTAGCCCTGAGGCAGACTCTTTGGTTGAAGCGGCTCTTAACCATGGTGCTTTAGGTGCCAAGATGAGCGGTGGTGGGCTAGGAGGCTGTATCATAGCCTTGGCAGATAATTTGACACACGCACAAGAACTAGCAGAAAGATTAGAAGAGAAAGGAGCTGTTCAGACATGGATAGAGAGCCTGTAACAGTACGTTCCTACGCAAATATTGCTATTATCAAATATTGGGGAAAGAAAAAAGAAAAAGAGATGGTTCCTGCTACTAGCAGTATTTCTTTGACTTTGGAAAATATGTACACAGAGACGACCTTGTCGCCTCTACCGACGGATGCGATGGCTGATGCATTTTATATCAATGGTCAGTTACAAAATGAGGTGGAGCATGCTAAGATGAGCAAGATAATTGACCGCTATCGTCCAGAAGGTGAGGGCTTTGTCCGTATAGATACTCAAAACAATATGCCTACCGCAGCGGGCTTGTCATCAAGTTCTAGTGGTTTGTCTGCCTTGGTCAAGGCTTGTAATGCTTATTTTCAGCTTGGATTGACTCGGAGCCAGTTGGCACAGGAGGCTAAGTTTGCCTCAGGCTCTTCTTCTCGGAGTTTCTATGGACCACTAGGTGCTTGGGATAAGGATAGAGGGGAAATTTATCCGATAGAGACAGACCTGAAGCTAGCCATGATTATGTTGGTGCTAGAGGACAAGAAAAAACCAATCTCTAGCCGTGACGGGATGAAACTTTGTGTGGAAACATCGACGACCTTTGATGACTGGGTGCGGCAGTCTGAGAAGGACTATCAGGACATGCTGGCTTATCTCAAGGAAAATGACTTTGTTAAGGTTGGGGAATTAACGGAGAAAAATGCTCTGGCTATGCACGCTACAACCAAAACAGCATCACCAGCCTTTTCTTATCTGACAGATGCAAGCTATGAAGCCATGGACTTTGTCTGCCAGCTCCGTGAGCAAGGGGAAGCTTGCTACTTTACCATGGATGCTGGTCCAAATGTCAAGGTCCTCTGTCAAGAGAAAGACTTGGAGCATTTATCTGAAATCTTCGGTCAACGTTATCGCTTGATCGTGTCAAAAACAAAGGATTTGAGCCAAGATGATTGCTGTTAAAACTTGCGGAAAACTCTATTGGGCAGGTGAATATGCTATTCTAGAACCAGGGCAGTTGGCCTTGATAAAGGCCATTCCCATCTATATGAGGGGCGAGATTGCTTTTTCTGATAGTTATCGTATCTATTCGGATATGTTTGATTTCGCAGTGGACATGACGCCAAATCCTGACTATAGCTTGATTCAAGAAACGATTGCTTTAGTGGAAGATTTCCTCGTTTATCGTGGACAGACCTTGCGACCTTTTTCTCTAGAGATTCGAGGAAAAATGGAAAGAGAAGGGAAAAAGTTTGGTTTAGGCTCTAGTGGCAGCGTCGTTGTCTTGGTTGTCAAGGCTTTACTGGCTCTGTATGATGTTTCAGTTGATCAGGAGCTCTTGTTCAAGTTGGCTAGCGCTGTCTTGCTCAAGCGAGGAGACAATGGTTCTATGGGAGACCTTGCCTGTATTGTGGCTGAGGATTTGGTTCTTTACCAGTCATTTGATCGCCAGAAGGTGGCTGCTTGGCTAAAAGAAGAAAACTTGGCGAAAGTTTTAGAGCGTGATTGGGGCTTTTCAATTTCACAAGTGAAACCAACTTTAGAATGTGATTTCTTAGTGGGATGGACCAAGGAAGTGGCTGTATCGAGTCACATGGTCCAGCAAATCAAGCAAAACATAGACCAGAATTTTTTAAGTTCCTCAAAAGCAACGGTATCTGCTTTGGTAGAAGCCTTGGAGCAGGGGAATGCAGAAGAAATCATCAAGCAGGTAGAAACAGCCAGTCAGCTCTTAGAAGGCTTGAGTTTAGATATTTATACGCCTTTGCTCAGACAGCTAAAAGAAGCCAGCCAAGGTTTGCAAGCCGTTGCCAAGAGTAGCGGTGCTGGTGGTGGTGACTGTGGGATTGCCTTGAGTTTTGATGAGCAATCAACTGAAACCTTAAAAAATCGTTGGGCTGATCTGGGGATTGAGCTCTTATATCAAGAAAGGATAGGACATGACGACAAATCGTAAGGATGAGCACATCCGCTATGCCCTTGAGCAGAAAAGTTCCTATAATAGCTTTGATGAGGTGGAGTTGATTCATTCTTCCTTGCCTCTTTACGATCTGGATGAAATCGATCTGTCGACAGAATTTGCTGGTCGAAAGTGGGATTTTCCTTTTTATATCAATGCCATGACGGGTGGAAGCGATAAGGGAAGAGAAATCAATCAAAAGTTGGCTCAGGTGGCGGACGCCTGTGGGATTTTGTTTGTGACGGGATCTTATAGCGCAGCCCTCAAAGATTCAACAGATGACTCTTTTTCTGTCAAGTCTAATCATCCAAATCTCCTTCTTGGAACCAATATTGGATTGGACAAGCCTGTTGAGTTAGGCCTTCAGACTGTAGAAGAAATGAATCCTCTTATCTTGCAAGTGCATGTTAATGTTATGCAGGAATTGCTCATGCCAGAGGGAGAAAGAATGTTCAGAAGCTGGCAATCGCATCTGGCAGACTATAGCCAGCAAATCCCTGTTCCGATTGTCCTAAAGGAAGTCGGCTTTGGAATGGATGTGAAGACCATTGAGAGAGCCTATGAATTGGGCGTTCGAGCCTTTGACCTGTCAGGCCGTGGTGGCACCAGCTTTGCCTATATTGAAAACCGTCGCAGTGGTCAGCGTGATTATCTCAATCAATGGGGCCAGTCTACCATGCAAGCCCTTCTCAATGCCCAAGACTGGAAAGACAAGGTTGAACTCTTGGTCAGTGGTGGCGTTCGGAATCCGCTGGATATGATTAAGTGCTTGGTCTTTGGGGCTAAGGCTGTAGGATTGTCACGAACCGTTCTGGAATTGGTTGAAAACTATTCAGTTGAAGAAGTAATCAGCATTGTCCAAGGTTGGAAAGAAGATCTACGCTTAATCATGTGTGCTCTTAATTGTGCCACCATAGCAGATCTGCAAAAAGTAGACTATCTTCTTTATGGAAAATTAAAAGAAGCAAAAGATCAGATGAAAAAGGCGTAACCACCGCCTTTTTTCCATCTTCAGACCGAGGTGACTTTTTTGAATTGTGATAAAATAGAAAGCAGAGGATGAACCTATGAGAAAATTTAAAATCTTTTTATTTATCGAAGCCTGTCTGTTGACAGGAGCTCTGATTTTGATGGTATCAGAGCATTTTTCGCGTTTTCTGCTGATTCTATTCCTCTTTTTGCTTTTGATTCGCTATTACACTGGTAAAGAGGGGAATAACCTTCTATTAGTGGTGGCAACCATTCTCTTCTTTTTCATCGTCATGCTCAATCCTTTTGTGATTCTAGCTATTTTTGTTGCGGTCATCTATAGCCTCTTTCTTCTTTATCCGATGATGAACCAGGAAAAAGAGCAGACCAATTTGGTTTTTGAAGAGGTGGTAATGGTTAAGAAGGAGAAAAATCGTTGGTTTGCTAATCTTCATCATTTTTCAAGTTACCAGACTTGCCAGTTTGATGATATCAATCTTTTTCGCCTCATGGGTAAGGACACCATTCATCTGGAGAGGGTCATCTTAACCAATCATGACAATGTCATTATCCTCAGAAAGATGGTAGGAACAACTAAAATCATTGTGCCCGTAGATGTAGAAGTTAGTCTCAGCGTTAACTGTCTCTATGGTGATTTGACTTTTTTCAACCAGCCCAAGCGAGCCCTCCGCAATGAACACTATCATCAAGAAACTAAAGACTATCTCAAGAGTAACAAGAGTGTCAAGATTTTCTTGACCACTATGATTGGGGATGTGGAGGTGGTTAGAGGATGAAAAAACAAGCCTATGTAATGATTGCTCTCACCTCTATCCTGTTTGTCTTATTTTTCTCCCACAGCTTGCTGGACATCCTTGACTTTGACTGGTCTATTTTCTTGCACGATGTCGAAAAAACAGAAAAATTTATCTTTTTGTTGTTGGTATTCAGCATGTCCATGACCTTTCTCTTAGCCCTGTTTTGGAGAGGTGTTGAAGAGCTTTCTCTAAGAAAAATGCAGGCCAATCTCAAGCGTTTGTTGGCAGGGCAAGAAGTGGTTCAGGTTGCAGATCCAGATTTGGATGTCAGTTTCAAGTCCTTGTCAGGTAAACTTAACCTTTTGACGGAGGCTCTTCAAAAAGCTGAAAATCAGAGTCTTGCTCAGGAAGAGGAAATCATCGAGAAGGAACGGAAGCGAATTGCTCGGGATTTGCACGATACGGTCAGTCAGGAGTTGTTTGCGGCCCACATGATTTTATCGGGTATTAGTCAGCAGGCTTTGAAATTGGATAGAGAAAAGATGCAGACCCAGTTGCAGAGTGTCACAGCTATTTTAGAAACAGCCCAGAAGGATTTGCGGGTCTTGCTCTTGCATTTGCGGCCTGTCGAACTGGAGCAGAAGAGTCTGGTTGAGGGAATTCAAATCCTCTTAAAAGAGCTTGAGGACAAGAGTGACCTCAAAGTTAGTCTTAAGCAAAATGTAACGAAATTGCCCAAGAAGATTGAGGAGCATATCTTCCGTATCCTGCAAGAGTTGATCAGCAATACCCTCCGTCATGCCCAGGCATCTTGTTTGGATGTCTATCTCTATCAGACGGATTTTGAATTGCAACTGAAGGTGGTGGACAATGGGATTGGTTTCCAGTTAGGGAGTTTAGATGACTTGAATTATGGACTACGCAATATCAAGGAGCGGGTTGAAGATATGGCAGGGACGGTTCAGTTATTGACAGCTCCCAAGCAAGGGCTGGCGGTTGATATCCGTATTCCCCTGCTCGATAAGGAATGATAAAGGAGTAAAGATGAGAATTTTACTAGTAGATGACCATGAAATGGTACGATTGGGCTTGAAAAGCTATTTTGACCTCCAAGACGATGTAGAAGTTGTGGGTGAGGCGGCTAATGGGTCTCAAGGCATTGAGTTGGCATTGGAACTGCGTCCAGATGTCATTGTCATGGATATCGTCATGCCTGAAATGAATGGAATTGACGCGACCTTGGCCATCCTCAAAGAATGGTCTGAAGCCAAGATTTTGATTGTGAGCTCTTATTTGGACAATGAAAAAATCATGCCAGTATTGAATGCGGGTGCTCGGGGCTATATGCTCAAGACTTCTAGTGCTGACGAATTACTTCATGCCGTCCGTAAGGTGGCTGCTGGCGAGTTGGCCATTGAGCAGGAGGTCAGCAAGAAGGTCGAATATCACCGCAATCACATAGAACTACATGAGGACCTGACTGCGCGTGAGCGAGATGTACTCCAACTCATCGCCAAGGGCTACGAAAATCAGCGTATCGCAGACGAACTTTTTATCTCTCTCAAGACGGTCAAGACCCATGTGTCCAACATTCTTTCCAAACTTGAAGTCAGCGATCGTACCCAGGCTGCAGTCTATGCCTTTCAGCACCACTTGGTGGGGCATGAAGAGTTTTAGTAGTTATATAAAATAATGTTGGAGAAATGACTTAATTTAGTATCAAAGAAGCGAGTAAGTACCTCTAGCATCATTGAAAAGCGCAGTCATTACTTGAAAAAAGTCGCTCGCTTATGTTATAATAGACTGTATTTAAAAAATTTTAAGGAGAAATGACAGAATGTCTGTATCATTTGAAAACAAAGAAACAAACCGTGGTGTCTTGACTTTCACTATCTCTCAAGACCAAATCAAACCAGAATTGGATCGTGTCTTCAACTCAGTGAAGAAATCTCTTAATGTTCCAGGTTTCCGTAAAGGTCACCTTCCACGTCCTATCTTCGACAAAAAATTTGGTGAAGAGTCACTTTACCAAGACGTTATGAACGCTCTTTTGCCAAACGCTTATGAAGCAGCTGTAAAAGAAGCTGGTCTTGAAGTGGTTGCTCAACCAAAAATTGACGTAACTTCAATGGAAAAAGGTCAAGACTGGGTTATCACTGCTGAAGTCGTGACAAAACCTGAAGTAAAATTGGGTGACTACAAAAACCTTGAAGTATCAGTTGATGTAGAAAAAGAAGTAACTGATGCTGACGTTGAAGAGCGTATCGAACGCGAACGCAACAACTTGGCTGAATTGGTTATCAAAGAAGCTGCTGCTGAAAACGGAGACACTGTTGTCATCGACTTCGTTGGTTCTATTGACGGTGTTGAATTTGACGGTGGAAAAGGTGAAAACTTCTCACTTGGGCTTGGTTCAGGTCAATTCATCCCTGGTTTCGAAGACCAATTGGTAGGTCACTCAGCTGGCGAAACTGTTGATGTAGTTGTAACATTCCCAGAAGACTACCAAGCAGAAGACCTTGCAGGTAAAGAAGCTAAATTCGTAACAACTATCCACGAAGTAAAAGCTAAAGAAGTTCCAGCTCTTGATGATGAACTTGCAAAAGACATCGACGAAGAAGTTGAAACACTTGCTGAATTGAAAGAAAAATACCGCAAAGAGTTAGCTGAAGCTAAAGAAGAAGCTTACAAAGATGCAGTTGAAGGTGCAGCAATTGATACAGCTGTAGAAAATGCTGAAATCGTAGAACTTCCAGAAGAAATGATCCACGAAGAAGTTCACCGTTCAGTAAATGAATTCCTTGGGAACTTGCAACGTCAAGGGATCAACCCTGACATGTACTTCCAAATCACTGGAACTACTCAAGAAGACCTTCACAACCAATACCAAGCAGAAGCTGAGTCACGTACTAAGACTAACCTTGTTATCGAAGCAGTTGCCAAAGCTGAAGGATTTGATGCTTCAGAAGAAGAAATACAAAAAGAAGTTGAGCAATTGGCAGCAGACTACAACATGGAAGTTGCACAAGTTCAAAACTTGCTTTCAGCTGACATGTTGAAACATGATATCACTATCAAAAAAGCTGTTGAATTGATCACAAGCACAGCAACAGTAAAATAATCTTAATAAACAGAAAACCCACCTGAATTGGTGGGTTTTCTGATGCACTATTTTCCAAAAATCTCTTTGAGGTCTGTGTCTGTAATCCCAATCATGGCTGGAATGCTGTCCCAGTTTTCTTCGGTTAGGATGTAGGATTGTTCAGAGGCACTTGATGTGACTGTTTCAGAGACAGCTTGTTGCTTTTCTTCAACATTCTCCAGTAGATCACTGAAGCGTTCAATCAGATAGGTTTTTCGGGCAGTTCCGATGTGTTGGGTAGCATAGTCGAAGGCTTGTAATTCGCCTAGTAAGATGAGTTTGCTTTTGGCACGTGTAATGGCTGTGTAGATGAGATTTCGCTCCAGCATACGTCGGCTAGCACTAGTAATCGGTAGGATGACAACTGGGAACTCACTTCCCTGAGACTTATGAATACTCATGGCATAGGCCAAGCGAATCTTGTACCATTCGTTACGGGGGTAAGAGACTTCATTACCATCAAAATCAATGACAATCTCGTCTTGTTTCGATTCGGTGTATTTACCAGGAATCAGGTCTGTGATAGCTCCTAAATCCCCATTAAAGACATTGATTTCAGCATCGTTAACCAAATGAATGACCTTGTCTCCCTTACGATAGTGGCACTGAGGAGCTTCAAAACTGAGTTGATCTTTTTGTGGGGGATTGAGCAGGTCTTGCATGAGCTGATTGATAGCATCAATCCCTGCCGTCCCTCGGTACATAGGAGCCAGAACTTGGATATCACGGGCAGGAATACTATTTCTGAGGGCGGCACCTAAGATTTTTTCAATAGTGGCAGGAATATGGCCGCTAGCAATTTCAAAGTAGGAACGGTCAGCTTTTTTTTGGGTGAAATCAGCTGGCAAGATGCCCTGTCGAATCTGACTAGCTAGGGTGACGATGGTTGATTCTTCGCTTTGTCGATAAATTTTTTCCAAGCGAGTCTGAGGAATCAAAGGAATATGAAGCAGATCCGCTAGAACCTGTCCAGGACTGACAGAAGGTAGCTGATCACTGTCACCTACGATGAGGATCTTACTGTTAGAAGAGATATTGGAGAAGAGTTGATTGGCCAGCCAAGTATCCACCATAGAGAATTCATCCACGATGATAAAGTCAGCATCCAGATAATCTTCCAGATGGCTGGTGTCATCGTCGCCTGTCATTCCCAAGTGGCGGTGTATGGTCGCACTAGGCAGGCCTGTCAATTCATTCATGCGCCGAGCTGCTCGGCCAGTTGGAGCAGCAAGAAGAATCGGTAAATTGCTTTTTTTCCTGAGGTCAAGTCCTTCTAAAAGGGCGTAAACAGCGATGATCCCATTGATAACAGTCGTCTTACCCGTACCGGGCCCACCTGTCAGGATAAAGACCTTGTTCTGTATAGCGTCACAGATAGCCTGTTTTTGAATGCTATCATACTCAATCCCCAGCTCTTCCTCGACAGTAGCGATATGTTTTTGAATGCTTTCTAAATCATGACTCTTCTGTTTTCCTTTTTCAAGGATACGAACCAAGTGACTGCGGATGCCTTCCTCAGCGAAAAAGAGGCTGTTGTCAAAAATTTTGGTATCAATCTGCTGGACCTTGTCTTCTTCAATCAGGTAGGAGAGTTCTTGGGCCACTTGGCTGGGATCCAGTTCTACGGGGCGAGAAGATTCAAGGAGAGTAAGGGTTTGTTCTAGCAAATCCCGAGCTTCAACATAGGTGTCCCCTGTTTCCATACAGGCCTGAAAAAGACTATGTACTAGACCAGCACGGAAGCGTTCAGGAGCCTGACTTTCGATGCCTAGTTCTTCCGCTAATTGGTCAGCAATAGTAAATCCCAAACCCTTGATATCCTCGACCAACTGGTATGGATAATTTTCAACCACATCAAGGGTTTCTTCCTTGTAAAAGTCTTGAATCTGAAAGGCTAATTTATTGGGAATGCCGTAATTGGCTAGTTTGGCCAAAACCATCTCCGTTCCGTAGTTGAGACGGAGAGTGGAGACGAAAGCCTCGCGATTTTTGGCAGAGAGCCCTGAGATGCCTTCTAGCTTTTCTGGGTGTTGCAGAATTTCGTCAATGGTATTGTCGCCATAGGTGTCGACGATTTTCTGAGCTGTCTTGAGACCAATTCCCTTGAAATGGCTACTTGAAAAGTACTTAACCAAACCCTTGCTAGTTGGTTTTGCGCGTTCATAACGACTGATTTGCAGTTGCTCCCCATACTTGGAGTGCTGGACAATTTGCCCCCAAAAAGTATAGTCTTCTCCCTCAATCACATCAGCCATGGTGCCTGTGACAATAATTTCAAAATCATCAAAATCTTCTGCGTCCGTATCGTCGATTTCTAGGAGAAGGATGCGATAAAAATTGCTGGGATTTTCAAAAATAATCCGTTCAATGGTTCCTGAAAAATAAACTTCCATAAGATTCCTTTGCATAAATAGGTGAGAGTTAATACTCTTCGAAAATCTCTTCAAACCACGTCAGCTTCGCCTTGCCGTACTCAAGTACAGCCTGCGGCTAGCTTCCTAGTTTGCTCTTTGATTTTCATTGAGTATAACTTTGTTTCTATCTTAATCAAACTGGGTAGCGAATAATCATATTCTCACGATAGAAGAAGAGGCTGAGATTGGTGATTCTCGGCCTCTTAGGTCTCTTAAAATGTTCCGATACGGGTGATTGGCCAGAAGCGGAATTTAGCTTCTCCTGTGATATCTTTTGCTTTAAAAGTACCTACGTGGCGGCTGTCGCTCGAAACCAAGCGGTCATCTCCGAGGAGAAGGTATTCTCCTTCTGGAACAGTAAAGCTGAAGTTAGTATTGTAGTTGACATCAACTGTGAAGGCTTGAGCTTTTTGAGCGATACTTCTAAAGAAAGTTCCTTTATTTCCTTCAAATCCCTTGCCTGAGTAAGTGCTTTGGAGTTTATCATCCTTGAAACGATTGATGTAGTCTGCTAGGTAAGGCTCATCTGTCTCTTTGTCATTGATGTAAAGTTTATCGTTTTCGTAACGGATAGTATCGCCAGGCATTCCAATCACGCGCTTGACGATGTCCTTATTGCCATCTTCCTCATGGGCCACCACGATATCAAAACGGTCAATAGGGAGGTGCTTAACGACAAAGAGGATTTCACCATCCGCCAGAGTTGGATCCATGGAATGTCCTTCTACGCGGACGTTACTCCAGAAAAAGATACGGCTTAAAGCTAATAATGACAGAATCAGGAGAAACAATCCCCACTCTTTTAAGAAATTTTTAAATGAATTCATAATTTACCTTTCTAAGCGTTTTTTCGCTTTTTCAGTATTTTTAAAGTGCAGTTTGGCGCAGAAGTTGAGTCCCTGCATACCATAGGCTTGTAAAATCTGGCTAGCCACCTTATCAGAAGCCGTTCCAGCTCCACTTGGAAGCTGATAACCCAGTTCTCGTCCTAGATTTTCAAGATTTTCCAGAAAGAGATCACGCGCAATGATAGAAGAAACTGCGACAGCCAAGTATTTGCCCTCAGCCTTTTCTTCTAAGCTGATAGGATTGCTGAAACGATTGGCCTCTTGTGCCAAGTACTTGTCATAATTTTTAGCACTGGTAAAGGCATCAATCACAATTTTCTCAGGCTGAGCACCTTTTTGAAGGAGGAGATATATGGCCTGATTATGGAGGGCTACTTTAACCGAAACAGCATTGTAGCGGTCTCCGATGACCTCGTTGTACTTGCTTGGTGAGAGAAGCAGTGCCTGGTGCTGGATTTTTTCTTTGAGAATAGGGGCAATCTGACGAATCTTTTGGTCGGTCAGAGTCTTAGAATCCCCCACACCGAGTTTTCGTAAAAAGTCGTGCTGGTCAGGTGTGACAAAGGCAGCGACAACTGCAAGCCCACCAAAGTAGGAACCATTCCCTACCTCATCTGTCCCAATCAAAGGAAGATTTTGTCCGCTGGTTTGCTCTACAGCTTGATAGCCAAAGAAACGAGCGTATTTCTCAGCCCCCTCACCCTGAAGCAAGACCTTTCCAGAAGTATAGATAGAAACCGTTGCTTGAGGCAGTTTCAAAAAGTAGCGGATATAGGGATTCTTACTAGGAGCCAGACTGCTTTGATAGTGTTCAAGAAAAGCCTGAATCTCCTTTTCACTTGGTGTGAGTGTTATACTTGCCATAGTTTCTATTGTACCATAAAAGCAGGCAAATTTGTAAAAACTGACAAAGTTAGCGAATTTTGGTATAATATCGTGAGGTGAATTTTATGGCAAATCTAAATCGATTCAAATTTACATTCGGGAAAAAAACGTTAACCTTGACAAGCGAGCATGACAATCTCTTTATGGAGGAAATCGCCAAGGTTGCGACAGAAAAATACCAAGCAATTAAAGAACAAATGCCTAGTGCAGACGATGAAACAATCGCTCTTTTGTTGGCAGTCAACTGTTTGTCAACTCAGCTCAGCCGTGAGATTGAATTTGACGATAAGGAGCAAGAGTTAGAAGAACTCCGTCACAAGCTTGTGACTTGTAAGCAAGAACAGAGCAAGATTGAGGATTCCTTATGATTTCACTCCTTCTTCTATTGGTCTTGGCTTGGGGATTTTATATTGGCTATCGGAGAGGCCTGCTCTTACAAGTTTATTACCTGATTTCAGCCATGGCTTCGGCTTTTGTGGCTGGCCAGTTTTACAAGGGGCTTGGAGAACAATTCCATTTACTGCTCCCTTATGCAAATCCACAGGAAGGTCAGGGAACTTTCTTTTTCCCATCGGATCAACTCTTTCAGTTGGATAAGGTCTTTTATGCAGGTATCGGCTACTTGCTTGTATTTGGGATTGTCTATAGCATCGGTCGTTTGCTTGGTCTCCTCTTACACTTGATCCCTAGTAAAAAACTGGGTGGTAAGTTGTTCCAAGTTTCAGCAGGTGTCTTGTCCATGTTGGTGACCTTATTTGTCTTGCAAATGGCTTTGACCATCTTGGCGACCATCCCCATGGCAGCTATACAAAATCCTCTTGAAAAGAGTATCGTCGCAAAACACATCATCCAGAGCATACCGGTAACAACCAGTTGGCTCAAACAAATCTGGGTGACAAATTTAATCGGATAAAAAGGGCAGGAATTTTCCTAGCCCTTTGTTTACAGATTTGACTGAATGTAAAAAGTTACTACACCTAATACTCAATGAAAATCAAAGAGCAAACTAGGAAGCTAGCCGCAGGTTGCTCAAAGCACTGCTTTGAGGTTGTAGATAGAACTGACGAAGTCAGTAACATATATACGGCAAGGCGAAGCTGACGTGGTTTGAATTTGATTTTCGAAGAGTATAGACATTCAAAGACAAGGAAATAAAGATGAACAAAAAAATATTAGAAACATTAGAGTTCAATAAGGTCAAGGCCTTGTTTGAACCTCATTTGTTGACCGAGCAGGGCTTGGAGCAATTGAGACAGTTGGCTCCGACTGCTAAAGCGGATAAAATCAAACAGGCTTTTGCTGAGATGAAGGAAATGCAGGCTCTTTTTGTTGAGCAACCGCATTTTACCATTCTCGCAACCAAGGAAATCGCAGGAGTCTGCAAGCGGTTGGAGATGGGGGCGGACCTCAATATCGAGGAGTTCCTCCTCTTGAAGCGCGTGCTTCTGTCCAGCCGAGAACTGCAAAGTTTTTATGCAAATCTGGAAAATGTCAGCTTGGAAGAGTTAGCCCTCTGGTTTGAGAAATTACATGATTTTCCGCAATTACAAGGAAATCTTCAGGCCTTTAATGATGCAGGTTTCATTGAAAATTTCGCCAGTGAAGAATTGGCGCGAATCCGTCGAAAAATCCATGATAGCGAAAGTCAGGTCCGCGATGTCTTGCAGGACCTGCTTAAGCAAAAAGCGCAGATGTTGACGGAAGGAATTGTTGCCAGCAGAAATGGCCGTCAGGTTTTACCAGTCAAAAACACCTACCGCAACAAGATTGCAGGTGTTGTTCATGACATCTCTGCCAGTGGAAACACCGTTTATATCGAACCCCGTGAGGTGGTCAAACTGAGTGAAGAGATTGCTAGTTTGCGGGCAGATGAGCGCTATGAAATGCTTCGAATTCTCCAAGAAATTTCTGAGCGTGTCAGCCCTCATGCTGCTGAGATTGCTAACGATGCTTGGATTATCGGCCATCTGGACTTGATTCGTGCCAAGGTATGCTTTATCCAAGAAAGACAAGCAGTTGTTCCCCAGCTGTCAGAAAATCAAGAAATTCAACTGCTCCATGTCTGCCATCCTTTGGTTAAAAATGCTGTCGCAAATGATGTCCATTTTGGACAAGATTTAACAGCCATTGTTATTACAGGTCCCAATACAGGTGGTAAGACCATCATGCTTAAAACTCTGGGCTTGACACAGGTTATGGCTCAATCCGGTTTGCCGATTTTGGCAGATAAGGGAAGCCGTGTTGGTATTTTTGAAGAAATCTTTGCCGATATTGGCGATGAGCAGTCTATTGAACAGAGTTTGTCTACCTTCTCTAGCCATATGACCAATATTGTGGATATTCTTGGCAAGGTCAACCAGCATTCGCTCTTGCTCTTGGATGAGTTGGGGGCTGGTACAGATCCCCAAGAGGGAGCAGCCCTCGCCATGGCTATTCTGGAGGACCTTCGCCTGCGTCAAGTTAAGACCATGGCGACCACCCACTATCCCGAACTCAAGGCCTACGGTATTGAGACAGCCTTTGTGCAAAATGCCAGCATGGAGTTTGATACTGCAACTCTACGCCCGACCTATCGCTTTATGCAGGGCGTTCCTGGTCGAAGTAATGCCTTTGAAATTGCCAAACGTCTAGGCTTATCTGAAGTTATCGTAGGGGATGCCAGCCAGCAGGTCGATCAGGACAATGATGTCAATCGGATTATTGAACAACTGGAAGAGCAGACGCTAGAGAGTCGCAAACGCTTGGACAATATCCGTGAGGTGGAGCAAGAAAATCTCAAGATGAACCGAGCGCTCAAAAAACTCTATAATGAGCTCAATCGTGAAAAGGAAACGGAGCTCAATAAGGCGCGTGAACAAGCTGCTGAGATTGTGGATATGGCCCTCAGTGAAAGTGACCAGATTCTCAAAAATCTCCATAGTAAGTCCCAGCTCAAACCTCATGAAATCATTGAAGCCAAGGGCAAGTTGAAAAAATTGGCTCCTGAAAAAGTAGATCTATCTAAAAATAAGGTTCTTCAAAAGGCCAAGAAAAAACGTGCTCCAAAGGTGGGAGATGATATCGTTGTTCTCAGTTATGGACAGCGTGGTACCCTGACCAGTCAACTCAAGGACGGCCACTGGGAAGCCCAAGTTGGCTTGATTAAGATGACCTTGGAGGATAAAGAGTTTGACCTTGTTCAAGCCCAGCAAGAAAAGCAAGTCAAGAAGAAACAGGTCAATGTTGTGAAACGAACTTCTGGACGAGGACCTCAAGCCAGACTGGATCTTCGAGGCAAACGTTATGAAGAGGCCATGAATGAGCTAGATGCCTTTATCGACCAAGCCCTGCTTAACAATATGGCCCAAGTCGATATCATCCATGGTATCGGAACAGGTGTCATCCGTGAAGGTGTCACCAAATACCTACAAAGAAATAAACATGTCAAGAGTTTCGGCTATGCCCCGCAAAATGCTGGAGGCAGTGGTGCGACTATTGTCACTTTTAAAGGATAGAAGTATTTCGGACTTTACACAGTAAAAACTGTTGAATAAAGTTTTACTAATAAACACATTGACAAAAGCCAACATTTTTTGTAAAATAAGAATCAATTAAATACCAACACCGAATGAAGTTTAATAGAAGTGGGGAATCGTTTGATTTTCCATGACTGTAAATGGACGGAACTCTGGAGAGACCGTAAAGGCACCGAAGGGGCAAGGCAGGTAACTGCTCAAACTCTCAGGTAAAAGGACAGAGCTAGGATAGACCGCTTTTTAGCATTTATCTAAGCATTCCAGAGTACATGTATCTTGCATGTGCTCTTTCTTTTGGGGTTGAAAAGATAGGAGAAGGAAATGTTAGAATTGCTTAAATCAATTGATGCTTTTGCTTGGGGACCGCCCCTCTTGATTCTCTTGGTCGGAACAGGGATTTACCTAACCGCCCGTCTAGGACTCTTGCAGGTTTTGCGTTTGCCAAAGGCCTTTCAGCTTATTTTTATCCAGGATAAGGGACATGGCGATGTATCCAGTTTTGCAGCTCTGTGTACGGCCTTGGCATCAACCGTTGGAACAGGGAATATCATAGGGGTTGCGACGGCTATCAAGGTGGGGGGACCAGGAGCCCTCTTTTGGATGTGGATGGCAGCTTTCTTTGGAATGGCTACCAAGTATGCGGAAGGACTCTTGGCTATCAAATACCGCAACAAGGACGACCATGGTGCAGTAGCGGGAGGTCCCATGCACTATATCCTTCTAGGAATGGGAGAAAAGTGGCGCCCACTTGCTATCTTCTTTGCCATCGCAGGTATCTTAGTAGCTTTGTTGGGAATCGGGACCTTCACCCAAGTCAACTCGATTACAGAATCTATCCAAAATACAACGACTGTTTCGCCAGCCATCACAGCTCTCGTCTTGTCTGTCTTTGTAGCGATTGCAGTCTTTGGTGGACTCAAGTCCATTTCAAAGGTTTCAACTACTGTTGTTCCTTTTATGGCTATCATTTATATTTTGGGAACTCTTACAGTTATTTTCTTTAATATCGGGAAAATCCCTGCTACAATCGCTTTAGTCTTTACCTCAGCTTTTAGTCCTCTTGCTGCGGTAGGTGGCTTTGCTGGTGCTAGCGTTCGGATGGCTATTCAAAATGGTGTGGCGCGTGGTGTTTTCTCAAACGAATCTGGTCTGGGTTCTGCTCCCATTGCAGCTGCAGCTGCCAAGACAAATGAACCAGTAGAGCAAGGCTTGATTTCCATGACAGGAACCTTTATTGACACCCTCATTATCTGTACTCTGACTGGTTTGACCATCTTGGTAACTGGTGTTTGGAGTGGCGATTTGAATGGGGTTGCCTTGACTCAGTCTGCTTTCTCAACAGTCTTTTCACACTTTGGGCCTGCTCTCTTGACCATCTTCCTTGTGCTATTTGCCTTTACGACGATTTTAGGTTGGAACTATTATGGAGAACGCTGTTTTGAGTTCCTCTTTGGGGTTCGCTTTATCTGGCTCTACCGTGTGGTTTTTGTGCTCATGGTCTTGCTGGGAGGATTTATTGAGTTGGATATGGTCTGGATTATCGCAGATATTGTGAACGCCTTGATGGCTCTGCCAAACTTGATTGCCCTCTTAGTCTTGTCACCAGTCGTTATTGCTGAGACTAAAAAGTATTTTGATAAATAATGAAATCACACAGCTCGTGTGATTTTTTTGCCTATAAATGATTTTTATCAAGCTGATATATAATATATATTATGCAAGTGATTGGAAGTGTGATAAACTAATACTCAATGAAAATCAAAGAGCAAACTAGGAAGCTAGCCGCAAGCTGTACTTGAGTACGGTAAGGCGACGCTGACGCGGTTTGAATTTGATTTTCGAAGAGTATAATATACAACGAAAATCTTATGAGAGGAATAAACCTTTGTCTTAGATAAGCTTAGGACTCAGAATTTTATGAGATTTTCCAATAATACTAGTGTCAATAACAAGAAAAGAGGTATCTTATGACAACATTTACAATCCATACAGTAGAATCAGCACCAGCAGAAGTGAAAGAAGTTCTTGAAACAGTAGAAAAAGACAACAATGGCTATATTCCCAACCTAATCGGTCTCTTGGCCAATGCACCGACTGCTTTAGAAGCCTACCGAACTGTCGCATCTATCAACCGTCGCAACAGCCTGACAACCGTTGAGCGTGAAGTGGTGCAAATCACGGCAGCCGTGACTAATGGTTGTGCCTTCTGTGTCGCAGGTCATACAGCCTTTTCCATCAAACAAATCCAGATGAATGATGACCTGCTTCAAGCTCTTCGCAATCGCACTCCGATTGAAACAGATCCCAAATTGGACACCCTAGCTAAGTTTACTTTGGCGGTTATCAATACCAAAGGTCGTGTTGGAGATGAAGCCTTAACTGAGTTTTTAGAAGCTGGTTATAGCCAACAAAATGCCTTAGATGTAGTTCTTGGTGTCAGTCTAGCAAGTCTTTGTAACTATGCTAATAACCTAGCCAATACACCAATCAACCCAGAATTGCAACCTTATGCTTAATTCATATCTGAGCAAAAAATGAAGTCTGAAATCAACGGACTTCGTTTTTTTAAGTCCTCATTTAAGCGCTTTTATGCTATACTGAAACTAACATAATTATTGGAGGTTAGGATGAAAAAACTCCCCTTGGTATTTTCTGGTTGTTTGTTAGGTTTGGCAGGAGCTGGAAATCTCGTTTTAGATATGTTGCCAGTTCTGTCACAGGTATTTAGTTTGACAGGTTTGATTTTGTGGATTTACTTTTTTATCTTTCATCTGCTTAATTGGGAAGAAACAAAACAAGAATTGACCAAGCCCCCTCTTTTGTCAGGGATGGCGACCTTTCCCATGGCTGGGATGATTTTATCGACTTATGTCTTTCGCGTCTTCTCTCATCTTCCTTTGGTTGCGCAAGGGCTCTGGTGGTTTTCATTTCTCTTGGATTTGGCCTTGATTGCTGGTTTCACCATCAAGTTTGCCTGTCCAGGTCGGAGGGTTCATGCGACTCCTAGCTGGACGGTTCTCTATGTAGGGATAGCAGTGGCAGCCTTGACCTATCCTCTTGTCGGTATCATCGAAATTGCCTATGCAACCTTGAGTTTTGGATTTCTCTTGACCTTCTATCTCTATCCCCTTATTTATAGTGATTTAAAGAAACATCCACTCCCTGTAGCCATACTTGGACAGGAAGGAATCTACTGTGCTCCTTTCTCTCTGCTCTTGGCTTCCCTAGTTCGAGTTGGAGGAGTCAGCCTACCGACTTGGCTCTTGATTGTCATGATTTTGGCTTCTCAATCCTTCTTTTTCTTTGTTTTAACTCGCCTGCCCAATATTTTAAAACAAGGCTTTCAACCAGCCTTTTCAGCCCTCACCTTCCCAACCATTATCACAGCTACCTCGCTCAAGATGGCTCAGGGACTCTTGAAACTTCCATTTCTGGATTATCTGGTAGTGGCAGAAACTGTTATTTGCTTAACTATTTTACTCTTTGTATTAGGCGCTTATCTGATTTGGTTACGAAAAAAGGTCTAGCTGGAAATAGCTAAACCTTATTTTTTATGGTTTGATAACTTCAGCGCCACCCATGTATGGACGAAGAACTTCAGGAATGTTCACAGAACCATCTGCATTTTGGTAGTTTTCAAGAATAGCAGCTACTGTACGTCCAACTGCAAGTCCAGAACCGTTCAAGGTGTGGAGGAGTTTCACCTTGTCATCAGCTTCATCACGGTAACGGATTTGGGCACGACGAGCTTGGAAATCTTCTGTGTTTGAACAGCTTGAGATTTCACGGTAGGTATTTTGGGCTGGAATCCACACTTCCAAGTCGTAAGTCTTGGCAGCTGAGAAGCCCATATCTCCTGTAGAGAGCGCAACGACACGGTATGGAAGGTTGAGTTTTTGAAGAATGTTTTCAGCGTTGGCTGTCATTTTTTCCAATTCTTCGTAAGATTCTTCTGGTTTGGCAAATTTAACCATTTCAACCTTGTGGAATTGGTGCAAACGAATCAAGCCACGAGTATCACGACCAGCAGAACCAGCCTCAGAACGGAATGATGGACTCATAGCAGTGAAGTAGATTGGAAGGTCTTTACCGTCCAAGATTTCATCACGGTAGTAGTTTGTCAGAGGAACTTCGGCTGTAGGAATAAGGACATAATTGCTGTCGCTGAGTTCAAAAGTATCTTCCTTGAATTTTGGATATTGACCAGTACCAAACATAGAGTCATGGTTAACCATGTAAGGCGTGATGACTTCCGTATAGCCTTCTTTGCCATGTTCATCCAACATAAAGTTGTAGATAGCACGTTCCAAACGAGCACCGAGACCTTTATAGAAGAGGAAGCGAGCGCCCGTTACCTTACCACCGCGTTCCCAGTCAAGGATACCAAGGTCTTCACCAAGATCCCAGTGAGCTTTAGGTTCGAAGTCAAACTCGCGTGGAGTACCCCAACGGCGAACTTCCACATTGTCGTCTTCGTCAGCCCCAACAGGAACGCTGTCAGCAGGGATGTTTGGAAGAGTCGTTGTAAATTCTGTCAATTTAGCATCGATTTCTGCCAATTCAGCATCCAAGGCTTTAATCTCAGCAGATAGATTTTGCATAGCAGCAATCTTGTCATCTGCATTTTCTTTGTTGCGCTTAGCTTGGGCAATCTCAGCAGAAACTGTGTTACGTTCTGCTTTGAGAGTTTCAACCTTGACCAAAATGTCACGGCGTTTAGCATCGATTTCTTTCATCTCGTTTAAGATAGCAGCATCTACACCACGTGTAGCCAATTTTTCTGCGACAGCATCAAAGTCTGTACGAATACGTTTGATATCTAACATAAGAACTCCTTTATGAAAAAAGCACACCTGACAAAGCGTTGGAGTGGCAGGGCCACGGTTCCATCCAACTTCACAGGTGTGCACTTGATTGTGTATGTAATTGTTACTAACGGTAGAATTTCACCTATCCCTCCTATCTGCTCGCAGCACCCGCAGACTTTCTGAAAGAAGAAGATAACCTACTTATCCGTTGCTATGATTATACTAAAGTTTCTACTTTTTTGCAAATAGATTTTTAAATTTTTGACCAATGGTCTGAATTAAGGTAGGAAGTTTGACGACCTTGTCATTACCCAGTTTTTCGCGAGCAATTTTGAGAATGGCACCTGAGTCTTTTGAAGCAAAGAGGAATTTTCCTTTGTCTGTAAAGACTTCGAAGTGGCGACTGATTTTCCGCCCAGTGACATTGGCTCCAATCTGATTGATATGGCTCCAAGGAATCTGGATAAATTGTTCGACATTGACATCTGGATAAAATTCCAAAGCCTGATCTCCGACAAGAAATTTCCCAACTTTCCCAGCGATAGAGAGGTAGGAAGTTCCTGTCGTGCTGAGAAGCACTGTTTTATTAAGCGATTGGGCCATAATTAGTCTTCCTTACTTTCACCGAAAAAGGCATTGTAGAGGGCTTTGATAGCTGCTTTCTCTTGGTCTTTATTGACAACAAACATGATAGAAACTTCACTAGAACCTTGAGACATCATCTGGATGTTGATTTTGTTTTCAGATAGAGCACGTGTTGCAGTGGCAGTCACTCCGATATGACTCTTCATTTTTTCTCCAACAATCATAATGATTGAAAGGTCGTGTTCGATTTCTGCATGGTCTACTTCAGCCTTTTGAACCAACTGACGAAGGATTTCTTCTTCCTTGATAGGAGTTAGTTCGCGAGAACGGAGGATGATTGAAAGATCGTCGATACCTGTTGGCATATGTTCCCAACCGATGTTAAGATCTTCAAGGATTTGAAGAACCTTGCGTCCAAATCCCACCTCACGGTTCATGAGGTATTTAGACATGTTGATGCTGACAAAGCCAGAGTCACCAGCAATTCCCACAACTGGGAATTCATCACTACTGTGTTTTAGAACGATACGAGTACCTGGATGGTCAGGGTTGTTGGTATTCTTGATAACGAGAGGGATTTTTCCACGGTAGGCAGGAAGAAGGGCCTCGTCATGAAGGACTGAGAATCCTGCATAGGCCAACTCACGCATTTCACGGTAGGTCAACTCAGGAATCGAGTGTGGTTGGTGGATAATACCAGGGTGGGCTGCAAAGATACCATCAACGTCCGTAAAGTTTTCATAGAGGTCGGCCTTAACACCTGCAGCAATGATAGAACCTGTAATGTCTGATCCTCCACGTGAGAAGGTACAGATTTGATTTTCCTTGGTAACTCCAAAGAAACCAGGAATGACAAGGACTTCATTTGCATTTGTCAATTCTTCAATTTTGTCATAACTTGATGGAATGATGCGAGCGTGACCAGGTTCACTTGTGACCACAATACCAGCTTCTCTAGGATGCACATAGCGTGCATCAATCCCATTTTGGTTAAAATAGGCTGCAATCAATTTAGCATTGTTATTTTCACCGGCTGCTAGGAAGGTATCGTAGAGAAATTCATTTTCTTCGATAGGAAGAGTGGCCAAGGCACGAATACTTTTAGAGATTTTTTCTAAAACAGCAGGTTTTAGTCCTAATTCACTAACCATAGCAGCATAGCGGTCGATAATCCAGTTTTGACTCTTGCTAATATCGTTACCAGCAACATAGTCGCGGTAGTATTTAATCAAGGCATCCGTCACCTTAGTGTCTTCGGCATTGCGTTTACCAGGCGCAGAAACGACTACAAAACGACGCTCTTTATCGCTTTTGACGATGTTTAAAACTTTTTCTAATTGACCAGCAGAGGCAAGAGAGCTACCTCCAAATTTAACAACTTTCATAAGAACTCCTAAAGTAAGTATTTTATACGATTATAGCAGAAAGAAAGCCTTTTTTCAATGAAGAAAATGAGATGCTTTCTAGTATAAAGCGAGCCTTTCTTATCGGCTGAGACACTTTCAGTCGATTTTTTCTTGCTTTCTGCTCCTAAAAAAGATATACTTTGAAAATAAAACAATTTAAAACGCTTAGTAAATAAAAAGGAGTCCTGATGGAACACATTATTTATCAGCTTGAAGAGGATTTGGCAATCATTACATTAAACCGTCCTGAGGTCTCGAATGGTTTTCATATTCCTATGTGTGAGGAGATTTTAGAAGCTCTGACTTTGGCAGAAGAAAATCCAGCTGTGCATTTTATCTTAATCAATGCCAAGGGAAAGGTTTTCTCCGTTGGGGGAGATTTGGTAGAGATGAAGCGAGCAGTGGATGAGGATGATATTCCATCATTGACGAAAATTGCAGAGTTGGTCAATACGATTTCTTATAAAATTAAGCAAATAGGCAAACCTGTCTTGATGGAGGTTGATGGGGCTGTTGCAGGTGCCGCAGCCAATATGGCTGTTGCAGCAGATTTCTGTCTTGCAACGGATAAGGCTAAGTTTATCCAAGCCTTTGTTGGCGTTGGTTTGGCTCCAGATGCAGGGGGAATTCATCTCTTGAGTCGTAGTATCGGTGTGACGCGTGCAACTCAACTTGCTATGACAGGTGAGGCTTTGAACGCAGAAAAAGCCCTAGAATGGGGGCTAGTTTATCGCGTCTGTGAAGCTGAAAAACTTGAAAAGACGAGAGAACAGCTTCTTAAAAAACTAAGACGTGGTTCAAGTAATTCCTATGCTGCCATTAAGAAGTTGGTTTGGGAGAGTCAATTCAAAGATTGGCAAGATTATGCTACTTTAGAACTGAACCTACAGGAATCCTTAGCTCAAACAGAGGATTTCAAAGAAGGAGTGCGAGCTCATTCGGAGAGAAGACGGCCTAAATTTACAGGAAAATAAAAAAATACTTGCATCATTCTTTGAACTTTGATATAATTCTTTTGTCAAATGTTTTGATTGTGAAAGTTTTTTGAAGAAGGAGGGATATGAAAAATGGACTACCAACGAATCAATGAATATTTAACATCTATATTTAACAATGTCCTTGTGATTGAGGAAGTGAACTTGAGAGGTAGTCGTTTTAAGGATATCTCCATCAAAGAAATGCATACGATTGATGTCATCGGTAAGGCTCCAGACGTGACTCCAAGTCAAGTGTCAAAAGAGTTGATGGTAACTCTTGGAACTGTTACGACCAGTTTGAACAATTTAGAGCGTAAGGGCTACATTGAGCGAGTTCGGTCAGAGCAGGATCGTCGTGTGGTGCATCTACATTTGACAAAGAAGGGTCGCTTGGTCCATAGACTGCATAAACGCTTCCACAAGGCCATGGTAGAGAAAATTATTGATGGCATGAGCAAGGAAGAAATTGCTGTCATGGGTAAAGGTTTGACCAATCTTTACCAATTTTTGGAGGATTTGAGATAATGGCTTTTGCAAAAATAAGCCAGGTTGCTCATTATGTGCCAGAGCAAGTGGTTACAAATCATGATTTGGCCCAGATTATGGATACCAATGATGAGTGGATTTCAAGTCGGACGGGAATACGACAAAGGCATATTTCAAGAACAGAATCTACCAGTGATTTGGCTACAGAAGTTGCTAAGAAACTGCTGGCAAAAGCTGAAATCACAGGGGAGGAGCTGGATTTTATCGTCCTAGCCACCATTACTCCAGATTCGATGATGCCCTCTACAGCTGCTCGTGTTCAAGCCAATATTGGTGCTAGTAAAGCCTTTGCTTTTGACCTAACAGCCGCTTGCAGTGGATTTGTATTTGCCTTGTCAACAGCTGAAAAGTTTATCGCTTCTGGTCGCTTTCAAAAAGGCTTGGTGATTGGTAGTGAAACCCTCTCTAAGGCAGTCGATTGGTCAGATCGATCAACAGCTGTCTTGTTTGGAGATGGTGCTGGTGGCGTCTTGCTAGAAGCTAGCGAGCAAGAGCATTTCTTGGCTGAGAGTCTCAATAGTGATGGAAGTCGTAGCGAGTGTCTAACTTATGGACATTCAGGCTTGCATTCGCCATTTTCAGATCAAGAGAATGCAGATTCATTTTTGAAGATGGATGGGCGCGCAGTCTTTGATTTTGCCATTCGAGATGTAGCCAAGTCCATCAAGCAGACTATTGATGAATCTCCTATAGAGGCGACAGACTTGGATTATCTACTACTTCATCAGGCGAATATCCGTATTTTGGATAAGATGGCTAGAAAAATCGGTGTTGACCGAGATAAACTTCCAGCCAATATGATGGAATATGGCAATACCAGTGCAGCCAGTATCCCGATTTTACTTTCAGAGTGTGTAGAACAAGGCCTCATCCATTTAGATGGTAGCCAGACTGTTCTGCTATCAGGCTTCGGTGGAGGCTTGACCTGGGGCACGCTCATTCTTACAATTTAGGTAATCATGTGGTGAACACATTGTTATAAAAAACTATTTATTTTAAAGGAGTCCTATCATGGCAGTATTTGAAAAAGTACAAGAAATTATCGTTGAAGAACTTGGAAAAGACGCATCAGAAGTAACACTTGAATCAACTTTTGATGATTTGGACGCAGATTCATTGGACTTGTTCCAAGTAATCTCAGAAATCGAAGATGCTTTTGATATCCAAATCGAAGCAGAAGATGACTTGAAAACAGTTGGTGACTTGGTTGCCTACGTTGAAGAGCAAACAAAATAAGCAGAATATAAGATAGAAGGAGTAGGGAAACCCGCTCCCTCTTGTTTAGGCAATAGTTTGATTTTCAAATTATGACAGTATCGAACTATTACGTAAGCAAGAAACGATGGAGGCACTATGAAAACGCGTATTACAGAATTATTGAACATTGAGTATCCTATTTTCCAAGGAGGAATGGCTTGGGTTGCTGATGGTGATTTGGCAGGGGCTGTTTCTAAGGCTGGAGGACTAGGGATTATCGGTGGGGGAAATGCCCCGAAAGAAGTTGTCAAGGCTAATATTGATAAGATCAAATCATTGACGGATAAACCCTTTGGTGTCAACATCATGCTCTTGTCTCCTTTTGTAGAAGATATTGTAGATCTCGTCATCGAGGAAGGTGTTAAGGTAGTGACAACAGGCGCAGGAAATCCTGGTAAATACATGGAACGTTTCCATGAAGCAGGGATTACAGTTATTCCTGTTGTACCAAGTGTTGCCCTAGCTAAACGCATGGAAAAAATCGGTGCGGACGCTGTTATTGCAGAAGGAATGGAAGCTGGGGGGCATATCGGTAAATTAACAACCATGACCTTGGTGCGCCAGGTAGCCACAGCTGTATCTATTCCTGTTATTGCTGCAGGAGGGATTGCGGATGGTGAAGGTGCTGCCGCTGGCTTTATGCTAGGTGCAGAGGCTGTTCAGGTTGGAACACGTTTTGTCGTTGCAAAAGAGTCTAATGCCCATCCGAATTATAAGGCCAAGATTTTAAAAGCGAGAGATATTGATACTACGATTTCAGCCCAACACTTTGGACATGCTGTTCGTGCTATTAAAAATCAATTGACTCGTGATTTTGAAAAAGCTGAGAAAGATGCCTTTAAACAGGAAAATCCTGATTTAGAAATCTTTGAACAAATGGGAGCAGGTGCCCTAGCCAAAGCAGTTGTTCACGGAGATGTGGATGGCGGATCTGTCATGGCAGGTCAAATTGCGGGGCTTGTTTCCAAAGAAGAAACAGCTGAAGAAATCCTAAAAGATTTGTACTACGGAGCTGCTAAGAAAATTCAAGAAGAAGCCTCTCGTTGGGCAGGAGTTGTAAGAAATGACTAAAACAGCCTTTTTATTTGCTGGCCAAGGTGCCCAGTATTTAGGGATGGGACGGGACCTTTATGATCAGTATCCGATTGTCAAAGAAACGATTGATCAAGCGAGTCAGGTACTTGGTTATGATTTGCGTCATCTCATTGATACGGAAGAAGACAAACTCAATCAGACCCGCTATACACAACCGGCTATTTTAGCGACTTCAGTTGCTATTTACCGTTTATTGCAAGAAAAGGGTTATCAGCCTGATATGGTTGCTGGTTTGTCCCTCGGGGAATATTCTGCCTTGGTGGCCAGTGGCGCCTTGGATTTTGAAGATGCGGTTGCCTTGGTCGCTAAGCGTGGAGCCTATATGGAAGAAGCGGCTCCTGTTGGATCTGGCAAGATGGTAGCAGTTCTCAATACGCCAGTAGAGGTCATTGAGGAAGCCTGTCAAAAAGCTTCTGAACTTGGAGTCGTTACACCAGCCAACTATAATACACCTGCACAAATCGTGATTGGTGGAGAAGTGGTTGCAGTTGACCGAGCTGTCGAACTCTTGCAAGAAGCAGGTGCCAAACGCTTGATTCCTCTCAAGGTGTCAGGTCCCTTTCATACCGCTCTCCTTGAGCCTGCTAGCCAGAAACTAGCTGAAACTCTAGCTCAAGTAAGTTTTTCAGATTTTACTTGTCCCCTAGTTGGTAATACAGAAGCTGCTGTCATGCAAAAAGAAGACATTGCTCAACTTTTGACGCGTCAGGTCAAGGAACCAGTTCGTTTCTATGAAAGTATTGCAGTTATGCAAGAAGCAGGCGTAAGCAACTTTATCGAGATTGGACCGGGGAAAGTCTTGTCAGGCTTTGTCAAAAAAATTGATAAGACAGCTAAACTAGCCACTGTTGAAGATCAGGCGAGCTTGGAAGCCTTGCTAGAAAACAAATAATCCCTTCTCCCATAAATGCGAGAGAAAACAGGAGAAAAGAATGCAACTAAAAAATAAAAATATCTTTATTACGGGTTCGAGTCGTGGAATTGGTCTTGCCATCGCCCACAAGTTTGCTCAAGCAGGAGCCAATATTGTTTTAAACAGTCGTGGTGCAATTTCAGAAGAATTGCTCGCTGAGTTTGCAGACTATGGTGTCAAGGTGGTTCCCATTTCAGGGGATGTGTCGGATTTTGCAGACGCTAAGCGTATGGTTGAGCAGGCTATTGCAGAGCTGGGTTCAGTAGATGTTTTGGTCAACAATGCAGGGATTACCCAAGATACCCTCATGCTCAAGATGACAGAAGCAGATTTTGAAAAAGTTCTCAAGGTTAACCTGACTGGCGCCTTTAATATGACACAATCAGTCTTGAAACCGATGATGAAAGCCAGAAAAGGTGCTATCATCAATATGTCTAGTGTTGTTGGTTTGATGGGAAATATCGGTCAAGCTAACTATGCTGCTTCTAAGGCTGGTTTGATTGGTTTTACCAAGTCTGTGGCGCGTGAAGTGGCTAATCGCAATATTAGGGTTAATGCTATTGCACCTGGAATGATTGAGTCTGATATGACAGCTGTCCTATCGGACAAGGTAAAAGATGCCATGCTGGCGCAAATTCCTATGAAAGAATTTGGACAGGCAGAGCAGGTTGCAGATTTGACAGTATTTTTAGCAGGCCAAGATTATCTAACTGGTCAAGTGGTTGCCATTGATGGTGGCCTCAGTATGTAGCAGAAGCTAGAGGTAAAAAAGATGAAACTAAATCGTGTAGTAGTAACAGGTTATGGAGTGACATCTCCAATCGGAAATACACCAGAAGAATTTTGGAATAGTTTGACAACTGGAAAAATCGGAATTGGTCCAATTACAAAATTTGATCATAGTAACTTTGATGTGCATAATGCAGCAGAAATCCAAGATTTTCCTTTTGATAAATACTTTGTTAAGAAAGATACCAATCGTTTTGACAACTATTCTTTGTATGCCTTGTATGCAGCCCAAGAGGCTGTCAACCATGCCAATCTGGATGTAGAGGCTATTGACAAGGATCGTTTTGGTGTTATCGTTGCTTCTGGTATTGGTGGAATCAAGGAAATTGAAGATCAAGTGCTTCGTCTCCATGAAAAAGGACCAAAACGTGTGAAACCCTTGACCCTTCCAAAAGCCTTGCCGAATATGGCTTCAGGAAATGTTGCCATGCGTTTTGGAGCAAACGGTGTTTGTAAATCCATCAATACTGCCTGCGCTTCATCAAATGATGCGATTGGGGATGCCTTCCGCTCGATTAAGTTTGGTTTCCAAGATATTATGTTGGTAGGTGGTTCAGAAGCCTCTATTACCCCTTTTGCTATTGCTGGTTTCCAAGCACTGACAGCTCTCTCTACTACAGAGGATCCTACTCGTGCTTCTATCCCATTTGATAAGGATCGCAATGGTTTTGTCATGGGTGAAGGTTCAGGGATGTTGGTTCTTGAAAGCCTTGAACACGCGGAAAAACGTGGGGCTACTATCCTTGCTGAAGTGGTTGGTTACGGAAATACTTGTGATGCCTACCACATGACTTCACCACATCCAGAAGGTCAGGGAGCTATCAAGGCCATTAAACTAGCCTTGGAAGAAGCTGAGATTTCTCCAGAGCAAGTAGCCTATGTCAATGCTCACGGAACGTCAACTCCTGCTAATGAAAAGGGAGAAAGTGGTGCTATCGTGGCTGTTCTTGGTAAGGAAGTACCTGTATCATCAACTAAGTCTTTCACAGGACATTTGCTGGGTGCTGCTGGTGCAGTAGAAGCTATTGTCACAATCGAGGCTATGCGTCATAACTTTGTACCAATGACAGCTGGAACAAGTGAAGTATCAGATTATATCGAAGCCAATGTCGTTTATGGACAAGGCTTGGAGCAAGAAATTCCATACGCTATTTCAAATACCTTTGGTTTTGGTGGCCACAATGCCGTTCTTGCTTTCAAACGTTGGGAGAATAAATAAGTATGAATTTAAACGATATTAAAGACTTGATGGCTCAATTTGACCAGTCAAGTTTGAGAGAATTTTCTTATAAAAACGGGACGGATGAATTGCAGTTTAGCAAGAATGAAGCGAAACTGGTGTCTGAAGTTGCACCTCAAGTCGCTCCAGCGCCCGTTCTAACAACACCAAGTCCAGCGACTCCTACATCTGCTCCAGCAGAGACTGTAGCAGAAGAAGTTCAAACTCCAGCTGAAGCAAGTGTGGCTGCTGAGGGAGATGTTGTAGAGAGCCCACTTGTTGGAGTGGCTTACTTGGCTGCTGGACCAGATAAACCTGCCTTCGTCACAGTTGGTGATAGTGTCAAAAAAGGTCAAACATTGGTCATCATCGAAGCCATGAAAGTTATGAATGAAATTCCAGCTCCTAAGGATGGTGTGGTGACGGAAATTCTCGTTTCTAACGAAGAAATGGTTGAGTTTGGTAAAGGATTGGTACGTATCAAATGATCAATATTCAAGGAATCAAAGAAGCCCTTCCCCACCGTTATCCTATGCTCCTAGTGGATCGTGTGTTGGAAGTGAGAGAGGATACCATTGTTGCCATCAAAAATGTGACCATCAATGAGCCCTTCTTTAACGGCCATTTTCCTCAATATCCAGTTATGCCAGGTGTTCTGATCATGGAAGCCTTGGCGCAAACAGCTGGTGTCTTGGAGTTGTCAAAACCTGAAAATAAAGGAAAACTGGTCTTTTACGCTGGTATGGACAAGGTTAAATTCAAGAAGCAAGTTGTACCAGGCGACCAATTGGTTATGACAGCGACTTTTGTAAAACGTCGTGGTACAATCGCTGTGGTTGAAGCAAAGGCTGAAGTGGATGGTAAGCTTGCAGCTAGTGGTACCCTTACCTTTGCAATAGGGAACTAAGGAGGTTCTCCATGTTTCGAAAAATTTTAATTGCCAATCGGGGTGAAATTGCGGTCCGTATTATCCGTGCGGCGCGTGAATTGGGCATTACGACCGTAGCGGTCTATTCAACTGCTGATAAGGAAGCCCTTCATACGCTTTTGGCAGATGAAGCGGTTTGTATCGGCCCTGGTAAGGCAACTGAGTCTTATCTCAATATTAACGCGGTTCTATCAGCTGCAGTCTTGACTGAAGCAGAAGCCATTCACCCCGGTTTTGGATTTCTCAGTGAAAACTCCAAATTTGCAACCATGTGCGAAGAGGTGGGGATCAAGTTTATCGGTCCATCTGGTCATGTTATGGATATGATGGGGGACAAGATCAATGCGCGTGCTCAGATGATCAAAGCAGGTGTGCCTGTTATACCAGGTTCGGATGGAGAAGTGCATAACTCTGAGGAAGCTTTACTTGTTGCTGAAAAAATTGGCTACCCTGTGATGCTCAAAGCTTCAGCAGGTGGTGGTGGTAAAGGGATTCGTAAGGTTGAAAAACCAGAAGACCTCGTTTTAGCTTTTGAGACTGCCTCTAGTGAAGCCAAAGCCAATTATGGCAATGGTGCCATGTACATAGAACGGGTTATCTATCCAGCTCGCCACATCGAAGTTCAAATCCTAGGAGATGAACACGGAAATGTAATCCACTTGGGGGAACGGGATTGTTCTCTTCAACGGAATAACCAAAAGGTTTTGGAAGAAAGTCCTTCGATTGCAATCGGAAAAACGCTACGCAATGAAATTGGTTCTGCTGCCGTCCGAGCGGCAGAGTCTGTGGGCTATGAGAATGCAGGGACCATTGAGTTTCTTCTTGATGAAGCCAGTGGCAATTTCTATTTCATGGAAATGAATACTCGTGTTCAGGTAGAACATCCGGTAACAGAATTTGTTTCAGGTGTGGATATTGTTAAGGAACAGATTCGCATTGCGGCAGGTCAGCCCCTGTCTGTGAAGCAAGAAGATATTGTCCTACGTGGCCATGCAATCGAGTGTCGTATCAATGCAGAAAATCCAGCCTTCAACTTTGCTCCAAGTCCAGGTAAGATTACCAATCTCTATCTGCCAAGTGGAGGAGTCGGCTTGCGCGTGGATTCAGCAGTTTATCCAGGTTATACCATTCCGCCTTATTATGATAGTATGATTGCCAAAATCATCGTTCACGGCGAAAATCGCTTTGATGCACTTATGAAAATGCAACGCGCCCTCTATGAACTAGAGATTGAAGGGGTGCAGACCAATGCAGATTTCCAGCTTGATCTCATTTCAGATCGCAATGTTATTGCTGGGGATTACGATACTTCCTTCTTGATGGAAACCTTCTTACCTAAATATCAAGAAAAAGAATAAAATGACTTCAAGAGTTTAAACCGAAAAGGGGAATCAATGGCTCTATTTAGTAAAAAAGATAAGTATATTCGAATCAATCCCAATCGTTCGGTTAGGGAAAAACCTCAAGCCAAGCCAGAGGTTCCAGATGAATTATTCTCCCAGTGTCCGGGTTGTAAGCATACCATCTACCAGAAGGATCTGGGAAGTGAGCGTATCTGTCCGCACTGTAGCTATACTTTTCGTATTTCTGCCCAAGAACGCTTGGCTCTGACGATTGATATGGGAACCTTTAAGGAATTGTTTACAGGGATTGAAAGCAAGGATCCCTTGCATTTCCCTGGTTATCAAAAGAAACTGGCATCTATGTGTGAAAAAACAGGTCTGGATGAAGCCGTTGTGACAGGAACAGCTCTTATTAAAGGTCAGACTGTGGCTCTTGGGATTATGGATTCTAACTTTATCATGGCTTCTATGGGGACAGTTGTAGGTGAAAAAATCACTCGTTTGTTTGAGTATGCGACTGTCGAAAAATTGCCAGTTGTTCTCTTTACAGCCTCTGGTGGTGCCCGTATGCAGGAAGGAATCATGAGTCTCATGCAGATGGCCAAGATTTCTGCAGCAGTTAAACGTCATTCAAATGCAGGCCTCTTTTACCTGACCATTTTGACAGATCCAACGACTGGTGGTGTGACAGCTTCTTTCGCTATGGAAGGGGATATCATTCTGGCTGAACCACAAAGTTTGGTTGGTTTTGCTGGGCGTCGTGTCATTGAAAATACGGTTCGCGAAAGTTTGCCTGAGGATTTTCAAAAGGTAGAATTCTTATTGGAGCATGGCTTTGTGGATGCTATTGTCAAAAGAAGAGACTTGCCAGATACCATTGCTAGCCTAGTCAGATTGCACGGAGGGAGTCCTAGATGAATATTGCAAAAATAGTCAGAGAAGCGCGTGAGCAGAGTCGCTTGACAAGCTTGGACTTTGCGACAGGCATTTTTGATGAATTTATCCAATTACATGGTGATCGTTCTTTTCGAGATGATGGTGCAGTTGTTGGTGGTATCGGCTGGCTTGGAGATCAAGCTGTAACAGTGGTTGGTATCCAAAAAGGCAAGAGTTTGCAAGACAACCTCAAACGGAATTTTGGACAACCGCATCCAGAAGGTTACCGCAAGGCCTTGCGTTTGATGAAACAGGCTGAAAAATTTGGCCGTCCAGTTGTGACCTTTATTAATACTGCAGGTGCCTATCCTGGTGTGGGAGCGGAAGAACGTGGACAGGGAGAAGCTATTGCTCGCAATCTCATGGAAATGAGTGACCTGAAAGTTCCGATTATTGCTATCATTATCGGTGAAGGTGGTTCAGGTGGGGCTCTGGCTCTAGCAGTCGCAGATCGTGTCTGGATGCTGGAAAATTCTATCTATGCCATTCTCAGTCCGGAAGGCTTTGCTTCCATTCTATGGAAGGACGGCAGTCGTGCCATGGAAGCAGCAGAACTGATGAAAATCACTTCACATGAGCTGTTAGAAATGGAAGTGGTGGACAAGGTGATTTCTGAAGCAGGACTTTCTAGTAAAGAACTGATTAAGAGTGTCAAAAAAGAACTCCAAGCTGAGCTAGCTAGACTTTCACAAAAACCGTTAGAAGAGTTGTTGGAAGAGCGTTACCAACGATTTAGAAAATACTAATATTTTAGAATACGCAAAAACTAGAACTGGCAGTCAGTTCTAGTTTTTATGTGGTTCTTATGCTCAATAAAAATTAAAGAGCAAACTAGGAAGCTAGCCGCAGGCTGCTCAAAACACTGTTTTGAGGTTGTAGATAAGACTGACGAAGTCAGCTCAAAACACTGTTTTGAGGTTGCAGATAGAACTGACGAAGTCAGTAACATCTATACGGCAAGGCGACGTTGACGCGGTTTGAAGAGATTTTCGAAGAGTACTACTCTGTGCAGAGAGGAAAGTCAAAAGGTGCTTGGAAATACCAAACACCTTTTTGATTATTTATTTTCTTCAGTTACGAATTGACTAAGCAGTCCGTTGATAAAGCGGGCTGATTTTTGATCTGAAAAATTCTTGGCAAGTTCAATGGCTTCATTGACTGCTACCAGCTGAGGTGTATCAAATGAAGTGATTTCAAAGATACCCAAGCGTAGTAAGTTTTTTTCGACCAAGGTCAAGCGTTCAACTGTCCAGCCCGACTTGAGGTGCTGGTTGATTTGTTTATCCAACTCGTCTTTTTGTGCTTGAACACCAGAAACCAAGTTCAGAAGAAAGGCTGGAATTTGCACATCTTCATCTTCACGGTCATGTGTGTAGGCAAAGCGACAAGCTGTTTCCATATCTGTGCCGAATTCAAGGCTCATGAGAGCTTGAAAAGCGCATTTACGAAGTTCACGTCTAGATTCTAATAATGGACTAGTCATTGAGGAAGTCCTCGTTAAATAGATCTTTCAACTCAGGTTTTGGTGTCTTATCTGGAACGATTCCTGCAACATGGATGTTGACAGCAGCAAGTTCCACATCAGCCATATCACGGACAGCATCTTTGACTGCTTTTTGAATAGCAAGAGCTACTTTTGGTACTTTCACACCGTACTCAAGGTAGAGATAGATGTCAGCAGTTAGTTCTTCGTTGCTTTCTTTTAAGTAGACGCCACGACCAAGAGAGAGTTTTGATAGGGTATCAGATACGGATTTATTTGAAAATGAGTGGACACCATCAACTTTAGCAGTTGCGATGGCAATGATTTTTTCAAGGACACGTGGAGCGATAACGATTTCGCCAAATTGTTCTTCAATTCCCATAGAATGACCTCTTTCTAGAGATTAGGCACGAGAAACGTAAGTTCCTTCTGCAGTGTTGATGATCAATTTTTGTCCAGCTTCGATGAAGTCAGGAACGTTGACAACAAGTCCAGTTTCCATAGTTGCTGGCTTACCAGAACCTGTAACAGTAGCACCTTTGATAGATGGTTGTGTTTCAGCAACTGTCAATTCAACAGTAGTTGGTACAGTTACACCGATTACTTCAGTTCCGTAGAATTGGATTTTAACATCAGAGTTTTCAAGGATGTAAAGCAATTCATTTTCAACGTTTACGACTGGGATTTCGTATTGGTCGTAAGTTTCAGTGTTCATGAAGTAGGCAGTTTCATCCATTTTGTACAAGTATTGAGCTGGAACAGTTTCGATAATAGCTTGTTCGAATTTTTCTTCTGGACGGTAGCTTGTGTCAAAAGTAGAACCAGTACGGACATCACGCAATTTCATACGCATGATTGTGTTCCCTTTACCTGGTTTGTGGTGGCTAGCTTCCAAAACGCGGATCAATTTTCCGTCTGCAGTTTCAAATGTCATACCAGCTTTCAATTTGCTTGCTTCAATCATGTTTTTACCTCTTTAATAAATATTATTACTCTTCATTTTACCATAAAATGTTCTGGAAATAAAGCCAAAATAGTTATTGGGAGATGGTAGGAGCGAAAAAAACCAACCTCAGGGCTGGTTTCTTTTACATGTTAATCTTCTTTCAACTTCGCTAATTCTTGGGCAAGGAGTTTAAGGGCGACTTGTGGGTTGGCTTGGCCTTTGGTTGCTTTCATAAGGAATCCTGTGAAGGCCTTGTCTGCGTTACGTTTGCCTGACTTGAAGTCGGCAACTGCGGCTTCGTTATCCGCAAAGACTTGGTGGATGATTGGAATCAAGATTTCTGGATCTGAGATTTGAACCATACCAGCTTTTTCCACGTATTCACGCGCGCCACCGCCATTTTTAGCCAAGTGGACAAAGACTTTCTTAGCAATCTTAGATGAAATAGTACCGTCTTCGATGATGGCAATCATTTCAACCAAGTTTTCTGGTGTTAATTCGATTTGTTCAAGTGTCTTGCCTTCGGCATTCAAGAACTGAGCAACTTCTCCTTGGAGCCAGTTAGAGACTTGTTTGGCATCTCCTCCGAGAGCCACAGCTTTCTCAAAGAAGTCAGAAGTGACTTTATTTGCAGTCAACTGACTAGCATCGTAGTTTGACAAGCCAAGGTCAGATACATAACGCGCACGGCGTTCTTTTGGAAACTCTGGCAACTCTGTCCGCATTTCCTCGATCCACTCGTCTGAAATTTCAAAGAGGGGTAGGTCTGGTTCTGGGAAGTAGCGATAGTCTGCAGCGCCTTCCTTGACACGCATGAGGATAGTTGCTTTGTTAGCCTCATCGTAGCGACGTGTTTCTTGGCGGATTTGACCACCTGAGCGTAGGATTTCAGCTTGACGTTGGACTTCGTATTCAAGACCTTTGCGAACGTTTGAGAAGGAGTTGAGGTTTTTCAACTCAGTCTTGGTACCGAATTTTTCTTGACCATAAGGACGAAGAGAAATATTAGCATCCACACGCATAGAACCTTCTTCCATCTTAACGTCAGAAATACCAGCATACTGGATAACTTCCTTGAGGGCTGTTAGGTAAGCATAGGCTTCTTCAGGAGAACGCATGTCTGCTTCAGATACAATCTCAATCAATGGCACCCCTTGGCGGTTGAGGTCAACGTAAGAGTAGCCGTCTGTACCGTGGGTGTTTTTACCAGCGTCTTCTTCTAGGTGGGCACGTTCGATACCGATTTTCTTAGTCGTACCGTCTTCTAGCTCGACTTCAATCCAACCGTTATAACCGATTGGCTCATCAAACTGAGAAATTTGGTAGGCTTTGGGATTGTCAGGATAGAAGTAGTTCTTGCGGTCAAAGTGCATCTTTTTATGGATGTCCATGTTGAGGGCAAGAGCAGCCTTGATTCCGGCATCGACAACACCTTTGTTGAGAACCGGAAGTACTCCTGGGAAAGACCAGTCAATCACGTTAGTGTTGGCGTTTTGGTCATTTCCGAAGTGGGCAGAAGTAGGTGAGAAGATTTTTGAATTGGTGTTGAGCTCTACGTGGACTTCAAGTCCAATGACTGTTTCAAAGTTCATTAGTTATCACCTCCAAAAATCACGGGTTGTTGTTTGTGGTAGTCTGTTGTTGCTTCAAAAGCAGCAGCAACTTGGTAAATGGTTTCCTCAGAGTACTTAGGACCAATCAATTGCAGACCAACAGGTAGACCTTGAGAGAAGCCAGCAGGAATCGAAATTCCTGGAAGACCTGCCAAGTTGACTGGGATGGTCAAAAGGTCAGCCAAGTACATGGCAACTGGGTCATGGTTGAGTGAGTCTAAGTCATAAGCAACACTTGGTGCAGTTGGTCCCAAAATCAAGTCGTAATACGCAAAGACTTTTTCGAAATCTTGAATGATAAGGGTACGGACTTGACCAGCTTTCTTGTAGTAAGCATCGTAGTAACCTGATGAAAGACTGAAAGTACCTAGCATGATACGACGTTTCACTTCTTCACCGAAACCTTGGCTACGGCTGTTTACATAGATTTCATCAAGATTTGTCGCATCCTCTGCGCGGTAGCCGTAACGGATACCGTCAAAGCGTTGCAAGTTTGATGAAGCTTCAGATGAAGCAATGATGTAGTAGACGGCAACCCCGTATTTAGAGTGAGGAAGGCTGACTTCTTCAACGATAGCACCAAGTTTCTCAAAGTGCTTAGCAGCATTAAGAATAGTTTCCTTCACCTCTGGGTCAATTCCTTCACCGAGGTATTCCTTAGGCAAAGCGATTTTCATGCCCTTGATGTCTTGACCGATTTTTGAAGTAAAGTCGGCGATTCGGACAGGAGCAGAAGTAGAGTCTTTAGCATCTTCGCTGGCAATAGCGTTGAGCAAGAGAGCATTTTCCTTAACAGTAGGAGCAAAAGGTCCAATCTGGTCTAATGAGCTACCAAAGGCAATGAGCCCGAAACGTGAAACTGTTCCGTAGGTTGGTTTGAGACCAACGATCCCGTTGAAAGCGGCAGGTTGGCGGATAGAACCACCAGTATCAGAACCAAGTGATAAGCGGACTTGTCCTGAAGCTACAGCTGCAGCAGAACCACTTGATGAGCCACCAGGAACCTTGCTGTGGTGCCAAGCATTTTTAGTTGCTCCGTAGTGTGAAGTTTCACCTGAACCACCCATGGCAAATTCGTCCATGTTAGTTTTCCCGACGACAATCATGCCTTTCGCTTTTGCATTGGCAACGGCTGTCGCATCAAAAATTGGCTCATAGTTGTAGAGCATTTTTGAGGCAGCAGTTGTGAGAATGCCGTCTGTAGAGATATTATCCTTAACAGCAAGTGGAATTCCTGAAAGGACATTGTCAGCGTCAATTCCAGCTTCATCAATAGCTTTGGCTTGAGCAAGAGCTTGTTCCTCAGCGATGGTGACAAAAGCGTTGATAGCTGTCTCGCGAGACTTGATATCTTCAAACGTTGCTTGGGTCAATTCTGTTGCAGAAATTTCCTTAGAGACAAGGAGATTGTGCAAGTCTTCAATGGTTTTATTGTTAAAAGTCATTAGGCATCTCCTCCATCGTCTAGGATAGCTGGTACCTTGATATAGTAGTTGTCTTTTTCAGGTACGTTTTTAAACAAGCGGTCGCGGTCTGTTCCTTCTTCGGCCACATCAGGGCGGAGTACAGTCTTGCGGTCAGCCATGGTCGTAGTAGGTGCGACACCAGTAGTGTCGACTTCGCCCAGCAATTCAACCATGTCAACAATCTTAGACAAGGTAGTCGCAAAGGCAGCAGTTTCTTCTTCAGAGAATCTTAATTTTGAAAGATTGGCAACGTGTGTTACCTCTTCTTGCGTAATTTTCATCTTGCATCCTTTCGTGAAATGATGATTTTTAGTCTGTTCTATTTTACCATATTTTCCTATAAATAAGGGAGGGAAAGATGAAAAAAGACAGGTATAGGATGGAGAACGGATTTTGATGATGATTTATTTGAAAAGCGGATTTCAAAGGGGAAAATATATGGTACAATAGTTTAACAGAGAAGTGAAGACGGTGGTTACGAAATCGAAAGGATGGTGATGCTTATGTGCAGAACCTGTAAAATCTTAGTAGAAAGGAGTAACCAGATTTGTCCCCTTTTGAGGCTTTGACACTCATGTTTGTAGCTGGTAACTTTGTTATCACACTCCTAAAGTTCATCCTTGAATTGGTAAAAGAGACAAAAAAATAGCCGTCCTAACTTTGGCGAGTTAACGAGCTATTTTTTAGTTATGTAATTACAGCCACCGTCTTAAACGGCTCTGTGGGGTGTTGTTGTCGCAACACCTTTTTCTATATTTATTGTAACATTTATTTGAAAAATTGCAAGGGGGAGTAGGATGGTTAATACCTAAGTGGGGCAATAGTTGAATAGTAGGCATTAAAATTGCTAGATAGTTTTTGTTTATTGTTGATTAGCAAACTAAGATTCTTTGATTTTAATATGCACTTTTTTGGTATTCATTCCATAAAGCCTGAAGTTCATCTGCATTTTCTAAAACATATTGCCTGATTATTTTTAGGTCTTTTGCCTTTAATTTACCATCTCTCAGTTCACCGTTCAGAAACATTGAGCCGACCTCTTCTCCGTGGATATAAATGTGAATATGTGCTTTTTGACCTTTATGGTTATGTTCGTTAGGACGAATTTCAATACCATACTTTAAGAAAGAATATTTAGGCATGTAGTAGTCCCACGTAGTCCTTCCATGTTTCAAGGTAGTTATCGCGATTTAACTCAATTTGCTTTTGAGCAAAACGAATATCATAGTCTGCCAAGTCCAAATTTTCCAATACTTCTCCAGTTAGAATACTAAAGGTTCCAATTAATTCATCGTCATCATACATGCGCAAAATAGGGTTATTTGGATTCTTGTAAATATCATCTTTTGTCACTTCTAAATTAGTTACACCAAATTCTTTGAACATGATTATATCTCCTTTTTCTTTTATTATATCATTTTTACTAGAATTGTCACTGTTTTCTATCTATTTGACTACAAGGGAAAGCTTTTATTCAATATAAAATAGAAATTGAAAAAAATGCTAAAATCCGATATAATGAAGTGTTGAAAGGAATGGTAAAATCCAATGTAGAAATCATTCTTAGCTATTGAAACAAGAAAAATAGAGAATCAAAGAAAGAGAACTTATGAATATTCAAGAAGAAATTAAGAAACGTCGTACCTTTGCTATCATCTCCCACCCGGACGCGGGGAAAACTACTATTACTGAGCAGTTGCTCTACTTTGGAGGCGAGATTCGTGAGGCTGGTACCGTAAAAGGAAAGAAAACAGGGACTTTTGCCAAGTCTGACTGGATGGATATCGAGAAGCAACGTGGGATTTCGGTGACTTCATCTGTTATGCAATTTGACTACGACGGAAAACGCGTGAATATCCTCGATACGCCAGGGCACGAGGACTTCTCAGAAGATACCTATCGTACCTTGATGGCGGTGGATGCTGCGGTCATGGTTGTGGACTCTGCCAAGGGTATCGAGGCGCAAACCAAGAAATTGTTTGAAGTTGTCAAACACCGTGGCATTCCCGTCTTTACCTTTATGAATAAGCTGGACCGTGACGGTCGTGAGCCACTGGACCTCTTGCAAGAATTGGAAGAAGTCTTGGGTATTGCGAGCTATCCGATGAACTGGCCTATCGGGATGGGGAAAGCCTTTGAGGGCTTGTATGACCTTTATAATCAACGCTTGGAGCTCTATAAAGGGGATGAGCGTTTTGCTAGTTTAGAAGATGGGGATAAGCTTTTTGGCACCAACCCTTTCTACGAGCAAGTCAAGGATGATATTGAACTTTTAAATGAAGCTGGGAATGAGTTTTCAGAGGAAGCTATTCTGGCTGGAGAATTGACACCTGTCTTCTTCGGGTCAGCCCTTACTAACTTTGGTGTGCAGACCTTCCTTGAGACTTTTCTCAAGTTTGCTCCAGAACCACATGGTCACAAGAAAACAGACGGTGAAGTTGTGGATCCGTACGACAAGGATTTCTCAGGATTTGTCTTTAAAATCCAAGCCAACATGGACCCTCGTCACCGTGACCGTATCGCCTTTGTCCGTATCGTATCTGGCGAATTTGAGCGCGGTATGAGCGTCAATCTGCCTCGTACTGGTAAGGGGGCTAAACTTTCGAATGTGACTCAGTTTATGGCGGAAAGTCGTGAGAATGTGACCAATGCCGTGGCAGGTGATATTATCGGTGTTTACGATACCGGTACTTATCAGGTTGGGGATACCTTGACAGTTGGCAAAAACAAGTTTGAATTTGAACCACTGCCAACCTTTACCCCTGAAATCTTCATGAAAGTTTCTGCTAAGAATGTTATGAAGCAAAAATCCTTCCACAAGGGGATTGAGCAACTGGTGCAAGAGGGTGCCATTCAGCTTTATAAGAATTACCAAACAGGCGAGTACATGCTAGGAGCTGTAGGTCAGCTCCAGTTTGAAGTCTTTAAGCACCGTATGGAAGGTGAGTACAATGCGGAAGTAGTCATGAGCCCAATGGGTAAAAAGACCGTTCGTTGGATCAAGCCTGAGGACTTGGATGAACGGATGTCATCAAGCCGAAATATCTTGGCCAAAGACCGTTTTGACCAACCAGTCTTCCTCTTTGAAAATGACTTTGCCCTCCGTTGGTTTGCGGATAAATATCCAGACGTAGAGTTGGAGGAGAAGATGTAAATCGTTACAAATGACTAGCAACATAAAGTTGCTGTCATTTGACGGTAAGCGCTATGGCGGCTTACCTAAACGCTTCACTAGGCAAAGTCCACGAATGGTATCGATTCGTAAAACTTTCCGTCGTAACGGGTAGTGAGTGGCCTAGCTAACTGCTTTACTAACTACGTTTGGCAATAGAATCGATTTGCCAAACTCCGTGTCGTGGTGTAAAAAATAGCCTTACCTAAACGCTTCACTAGTAAAGGTCCGCGAATGATATTGATTCGTGGATTTTTCCGTTGTAGCAGAAAGTAGGTAGCCTAGCTAACTGCCTTACTAACTACGTTTGGCAAATAAAATCGATTCGTAAAACTCAGTGTCGTAATGTGAAAATCGTAAACCGTAATGGGACTTCAACTAAAATCTCCACCGGTATGGTTTTACGAACGAATGGGCGAAAATAATGGTTACGTAGAAACATATGATGGGAATAAAAAAGAAATGAGACAAAGAATGAAAGAAGAGAAAAAAGCGATTGTCTTAGGAGCAAGTAATGCTCAGTATGAATAAAGTTGAAACAACAATAAAATCCCTGTGTGTTCATTATGATAATCGGAAGTTTTATATTTTTAATGATGATCTTCCGATTGACAGTAGTATTCTGAAAGATTATCGTTTGCCCTTTGAGGGACTTTCTTACGCTACCTTCTTTAGGTATTTTATTCCTAAGTATGTAAGTGAGGTTCGTGTACTGTATTTAGACTCGGATATTATCGTAAGAAAACCGATAGATGAGCTGTGGTACTTAGACGTTACAGGCATCTCCTTAGTAGCAGTTAGAGATGATTTTTATACACCTATTTTCAATGCTGGTTTTTTGTTAATCAACAATGACATGTGAAGAGCAGAAAATGTCACGTAAAATCTGATTTAAGACACAAATAAAAAATCTTCCAATTCTCTGTTTCCGTGTTTGAAGGCTTCTTTTCCTTTCTGTTGATAGGCTAGTAGCAGACGATTGATTTGTCTTTCAGAAAGATTAAGTTCGACACAGGCTAGTTTCTTTGTTTTTTCTTTGGTCTATAGCTTTTATCACAAAATATTTTTTCGTTTCATTCATATTCAGTTGGATCCTTTTCATATGATTATTCTACCAAATGGGACATTTTCACGTTCGATTTACTAAAGACATTATCACATTCGAATCACAATAAATAAAAAAATCTTCCAATTCCCTTGCAAAAATGAAGAAAGTGTGATAACATAGTACGGTATGTGGTGCTAGCACATCCGCTATATTAGATCTAATAGGAGGAAAACACAATGGCTAAAGTATGTTACTTTACAGGTCGTAAGACTGTATCAGGAAACAACCGTTCACACGCGATGAACCAAACAAAACGTGCCGTAAAACCAAACCTTCAAAAAGTTACTGTTCTTATCGATGGTAAACCTAAAAAAGTTTGGGCTTCAGCTCGTGCTTTGAAATCAGGTAAAGTTGAACGCGTTTAATAATAAAAGCAAGGAGACCTCAGGGTCTTTTTCTTTTGTCATAGCGAAAAAATCATTTTAAAAGCAGAGTAAATATCCGCTGATACAGTATTCTGCTTTTACACTTGGGCTGAAATATGATAAAATAGAGTATCAACTAGTTGAGGTAAAAAGGATGACTGTAAAAATTAATACAAAAGATGGTCAAATCGAACTAACAGATGAAGTGATTGCAACCGTCGTAGGTGGAGCAGCAACTGAGATTTTTGGTGTGGTCGGTATGGCTAGTAAAAATGCCCTCAAAGATAATTTCCAAGCCCTTCTAGGTAAGGAAAATTATTCTAAAGGTGTCGTCGTAAAGGCGACCGAAGATGGCAGTATTGCAGTTGATGTATATACCGTGTTGAGCTACGGAACAAAGATTAGCGAAGTGTCGAAAAACATTCAAGAGCGTGTTCGTTTTAGCTTGGAAAACCAGCTTGGAATTACTGCTCAGACTGTAAATGTCTACATTCAAAATATCAAAGTTGTAGGAGAATAACCGTGTCAAAAATTACTACTAGCTTATTTCAAGAAATGGTGCAAGCTGCATCAACTCGCTTGAATAAGCAAGCTGAATATGTCAATTCATTAAACGTCTTCCCCGTTCCAGATGGAGATACCGGGACAAATATGGGAATGACCATTGAAAATGGTGCTAAAGAAGTTGCAGACAAGCCAGCTTCTACAGTTGGAGAGGTAGCGAGCATTCTTGCCAAAGGTCTTTTGATGGGTGCGCGTGGGAACTCAGGAGTTATCACATCTCAGCTTTTCCGTGGATTTTCACAAGCTATCAAGGATAAAGACGAGTTAACAGGTCAAGACTTGGCCCTTGCCTTCCAATCAGGTGTGGAAGTTGCCTATAAGGCAGTGATGAAACCAGTTGAAGGAACGATTTTGACAGTTTCTCGTGGGGCTGCTATCGGTGCTAAGAAAAAAGCTGAGCAAACAGATGACGCTGTTGAAGTCATGCGCGCAGCTTTAGAGGGTGCTAAAACAGCTCTAGCTAAAACACCAGACATGCTTCCAGTCTTGAAAGAAGTTGGCGTTGTGGACTCAGGTGGTCAAGGACTGGTCTTCATCTATGAAGGTTTCCTTTCAGCCCTTACTGGCGAATATATTGCATCTGAGGACTTTGTAGCGACTCCTGCCAACATGAGTGAAATGATCAATGCAGAACATCATAAAGCTGTAGCTGGTCATGTAGCGACTGAGGACATCACCTTTGGTTACTGTACTGAAATCATGGTAGCTCTTAAGCAAGGTCCAACCTATGCTAAAGATTTTGACTACGAAGAATTCCGTAACTACTTGAATGAGCTTGGGGATTCTCTCCTCGTTGTTAATGATGATGAAATTGTCAAAGTTCATGTCCATACAGAAGATCCAGGACTTGTTATGCAAGAAGGTCTCAAATATGGTAGCTTGGTCAAGGTAAAAGTTGACAATATGCGTAACCAACACGAAGCACAGGTTGAAAAAGAAGCTGCTCAAGTTAGCAAGCCTGCTGAAGAAAAAGAGTATGCTTTGATTGCTGTAGTGGCTGGTAAAGGTCTAGCAGATATCTTCCGTTCTCAAGGTGTTGATTATGTTATCGAAGGCGGTCAAACTATGAACCCTTCAACAGAAGACTTTATCAAGGCTGTTGAACAGGTCAATGCTCGTAACATCATCTTCCTGCCAAACAACAAAAATATCTTCATGGCAGCTCAATCTGCAGCAGAAGTTTTGGAGCAACCAGCAGTAGTGGTGGAAGCTCGTACTCTTCCTCAAGGTTTGACAAGTCTTCTTGCCTTTGATCCAAGCAAGTCCATTGAAGAAAACCAAGAGCGTATGACAGCTGCTCTTAGCGATGTCGTTAGCGGAAGCGTTACAACAGCTGTTCGTGATACAACCATTGATGGTTTAGAAATCCATGAAAACGATAATCTAGGTATGGTGGATGGGAAAATTCTTGTGTCAAACCCTGACATGCACCAAACCTTGACAGAAACCTTGAAACATATGTTGGATGAAGATAGTGAGATCGTAACCTTCTATGTCGGTGAAGACGGAAGCGAAGAACTTGCCAATGAAATTGCTCAAGAAATCGCAGAAGAATTCGAAGATGTTGAAGTCGAGATTCACCAAGGTCAACAACCTGTTTATCCATACCTATTTAGTGTGGAATAAGATTAATGAAGGACTGAGAAATCGGTTCTTTTTTCTTTTTTAGTAAATGAAATCGGTATCTTTTTTAATAAAAACAAAAATAACATTCATAAATAAACATTAAAATAGAAAATTCAGAAAATTTCTTCTTTTCTCTTGAAAAATCTTGAAAAAATGGTATGATAGTAACAAGTTATTTTTAAGAGGAAAGAAAGGGGAACAATGGAGAAAATCAGTTTAGAATCTCCTAAGACGGGGTCGGATCTAGTTTTGGAAACACTTCGTGATTTAGGAATTGATACCATCTTTGGTTATCCTGGTGGTGCAGTCTTGCCTTTTTATGATGCGATATATAATTTTAAAGGCATTCGCCACATTCTAGGACGTCATGAGCAAGGTTGTTTGCATGAAGCTGAAGGTTATGCCAAATCAACTGGAAAGTTGGGTGTTGCCGTCGTCACTAGCGGACCTGGAGCAACAAATGCCATTACAGGGATTGCGGATGCCATGAGCGATAGTGTTCCTCTTTTGGTCTTTACAGGTCAGGTGGCGCGAGCAGGGATTGGGAAGGATGCCTTTCAGGAGGCAGACATTGTGGGAATTACCATGCCAATCACTAAGTACAATTACCAAGTTCGTGAGACAGCTGATATCCCTCGAATCATTACGGAAGCTGTCCATATCGCAACGACAGGTCGACCAGGGCCAGTTGTTATTGACCTACCTAAAGACGTATCTGCTTTGGAAACAGATTTCATTTATTCACCAGAAGTAAACCTACCAAGCTATCAGCCGACTCTTGAGCCGAATGATATGCAAATCAAGAAAATCTTGAAGCAATTATCCAAGGCTAAAAAGCCAGTCTTGCTAGCTGGTGGTGGAATTAGTTATGCTGAAGCAGCTGCAGAATTAAATGAATTTGCAGAACGCTATCAAATTCCAGTGGTAACCAGTCTTTTGGGACAAGGAACGATTGCAACGAGTCATCCACTCTTCCTTGGAATGGGAGGCATGCACGGGTCATTCGCAGCTAATATTGCCATGACAGAAGCTGATTTTATGATTAGTATTGGTTGTCGTTTCGATGACCGCTTGACAGGAAATCCTAAGACCTTCGCTAAGAATGCTAAGGTTGCCCACATTGATATTGATCCTGCGGAGATTGGCAAGATTATCAGTGCAGATATTCCAGTCGTTGGAGATGCTAAGAAGGCCTTGCAAATGTTGTTGGCTGAGCCGATAGTTCATAATAATACTGAGAAATGGATTGAGAAAGTCACTAAAGACAAGAACCGCGTTCGTTCTTATGATAAGAAAGAGCGTGTGGTTCAACCGCAAGCCGTCATTGAACGCATTGGTGAATTGACGAATGGAGATGCCATTGTGGTAACAGACGTTGGTCAACACCAAATGTGGACAGCCCAGTATTATCCCTACCAAAATGAACGTCAGTTAGTGACTTCAGGAGGTTTGGGAACCATGGGATTCGGAATTCCAGCAGCAATTGGTGCTAAAATTGCTAACCCGGATAAGGAAGTAGTCTTGTTTGTTGGGGATGGCGGTTTCCAAATGACTAACCAAGAATTGGCTATTTTGAACATTTACAAGGTGCCAATCAAGGTGGTTATGCTGAACAACCACTCACTTGGAATGGTTCGCCAGTGGCAGGAATCCTTCTATGAAGGTAGAACATCAGAGTCAGTCTTTGATACCCTTCCTGATTTTCAATTGATGGCACAGGCGTATGGCATTAAAAACTATAAGTTTGACAATCCTGAGACCTTGGCTCAAGACCTTGAAGTGATCACTGAGGATGTTCCTATGCTAATCGAGGTAGATATTTCTCGTAAGGAACAGGTGTTGCCAATGGTGCCAGCTGGTAAGAGTAATCATGAGATGTTGGGGGTGAAGTTCCATGCGTAGAATGTTAACAGCAAAACTACAAAATCGTTCAGGGGTCCTCAATCGCTTTACCGGTGTCCTGTCTCGTCGTCAGGTTAATATCGAAAGCATCTCTGTTGGAGCAACAGAAGATCCAAATGTATCGCGCATCACCATTATTATTGATGTCGCTTCACATGATGAAGTGGAGCAAATCATTAAGCAACTCAATCGTCAGATTGATGTGATTCGCATTCGTGATATTACGGATAAACCACACTTGGAGCGCGAGGTGATTTTGGTTAAGATGTCAGCGCCAGCAGAGAAGCGAGCTGAGATTTTAGCGATTATTCAACCTTTCCGTGCAACAGTGGTAGACGTAGCGCCAAGCTCGATTACCATTCAGATGACAGGAAATGCTGAAAAGAGTGAAGCCCTATTGCGAGTCATTCGACCATACGGTATTCGCAATATCGCTCGTACGGGTGCAACTGGATTTACCCGTGATTAAAAATCCAACTTAAATTTGTTAAACCAGCCTAAAAGGCAATAAATAATAGAAAAGAGAGAAAAACTATGGCAGTTCAAATGGAATACGAAAAAGATGTTAAAGTAGCAGCACTTGACGGTAAAAAAATCGCCGTTATCGGTTATGGTTCACAAGGACATGCGCATGCTCAAAACTTGCGTGATTCAGGTCGCGATGTCATCATCGGTGTACGTCCAGGTAAATCTTTTGATAAAGCAAAAGAAGATGGATTTGACACTTACACAGTAGCAGAAGCTACTAAATTGGCTGACGTTATCATGATTTTGGCACCAGACGAAATCCAACAAGAACTTTACGAAGCAGAAATCGCTCCAAACTTGGAAGCTGGAAACGCAGTTGGATTTGCTCATGGTTTTAACATCCACTTTGAATTTATCAAAGTTCCTGCAGATGTAGATGTTTTCATGTGTGCTCCTAAAGGACCAGGACACTTGGTACGTCGTACTTACGAAGAAGGATTTGGTGTGCCAGCTCTTTACGCAGTTTATCAAGATGCAACAGGAAATGCTAAAAACATTGCTATGGACTGGTGTAAAGGTGTTGGAGCAGCTCGTGTAGGTCTTCTTGAAACAACTTACAAAGAAGAAACTGAAGAAGATTTGTTTGGTGAACAAGCTGTACTTTGTGGTGGTTTGACTGCCCTTATCGAAGCAGGTTTCGAAGTTTTGACAGAAGCAGGTTACGCTCCGGAATTGGCTTACTTTGAAGTTCTTCACGAAATGAAATTGATCGTTGATTTGATCTACGAAGGTGGATTCAAGAAAATGCGTCAATCAATTTCAAACACTGCTGAATATGGTGACTATGTATCAGGTTCTCGTGTCATCACTGAGCAAGTTAAAGAAAATATGAAAGCTGTCTTGGCAGATATCCAAAATGGTAAATTTGCAAATGACTTTGTAAATGACTATAAAGCCGGACGTCCAAAATTGACTGCTTACCGTGAACAAGCAGCTAACCTTGAAATTGAAAAAGTTGGTGCAGAATTGCGTAAAGCAATGCCATTCGTTGGTAAAAACGACGATGATGCATTCAAAATCTATAACTAATTAGCAAGCAAAGGATTTTGAGAAAACTTTAGCTTCACCTATTCGTGGGATATTAGAAGTACTTTTTTAGGAGTTGAAATCATATGAATATTACCAATTTGTTTTCTATCAAGACAGGATGTGATGAAACTGATAGGCAACTGCAAAAATTATTTTTTCAGTTGGATTTACAATTGGGAGAATTGACAGATCAACTAAGAAAATTAGATTCTAATTTTGTTCCTCGTAGTCAATTTGTAGACACGCTGGATTTGAATGATGTAGAATATAAAGAAATTTTAAACTATTTTATCTTCCATCGTAATGATAGTGAAGAAAGTTTGGCAGAATGGTTATATGATTGGATTTCCACAAATCGTTATGAACTTCCTAAAGAGTTTTCAATTCGTATGGCTCATAAATATCATGAAAGTGTTGCTGAAGTTTTTGGAGATGAATAACTAAAAAAACAGTCATTAGTGACTGTTTTTTATAGAGAAAGAGGTTTTATATGTTAAGTTCAAAAGATATCATCAAGGCTCATAAAGTCTTGAACGGTGTGGTTGTGAATACCCCACTGGATTATGACCATTATTTATCGGAGAAGTATGGTGCTAAGATTTATTTGAAAAAGGAAAATGCCCAACGTGTTCGTTCTTTTAAAATTCGTGGTGCCTATTATGCTATTTCTCAGCTCAGCAAGGAAGAGCGTGAGCGTGGGGTAGTCTGTGCTTCTGCGGGAAATCATGCGCAGGGAGTTGCCTATACTTGTAATGAAATGAAAATTCCTGCTACTATCTTTATGCCCATTACTACTCCGCAACAAAAGATTGGTCAGGTTCGCTTTTTTGGTGGGGATTTTGTAACTATTAAACTAGTTGGAGATACCTTTGATGCCTCAGCTAAAGCAGCTCAAGAATTTACAGTTTCTGAAAATCGTACCTTTATTGATCCTTTTGATGATGCTCATGTTCAGGCAGGTCAAGGGACAGTTGCTTATGAGATTTTAGAAGAAGCTCGAAAAGAATCGATTGATTTTGATGCTGTCTTGGTTCCTGTTGGTGGTGGCGGTCTCATTGCTGGGGTTTCTACCTATATCAAGGAAACAAGTCCAGAAATTGAAGTCATTGGGGTAGAGGCGAATGGAGCGCGTTCCATGAAGGCTGCCTTTGAAGCTGGTGGTCCAGTCAAACTCAAGGAGATTGACAAATTTGCAGATGGAATTGCCGTGCAAAAGGTAGGTCAGTTGACCTATGAAGCGACTCGCCAACATGTTCAGACTTTGGTAGGTGTCGATGAGGGATTGATTTCTGAAACCTTGATTGACCTCTACTCTAAACAAGGGATTGTAGCAGAACCTGCTGGGGCGGCTAGTATTGCCTCTTTAGAAGTTTTGGCTGAGTATATCAAGGGGAAAACCATTTGTTGTATCATTTCTGGAGGGAATAATGATATCAACCGTATGCCAGAAATGGAAGAGCGTGCCTTGATTTATGATGGCATCAAGCATTACTTTGTGGTCAATTTCCCACAGCGTCCAGGGGCCTTGCGTGAGTTTGTGAATGATATCCTGGGGCCAAATGATGATATCACACGTTTTGAGTATATCAAGCGAGCTAGTAAGGGTACAGGGCCTGTATTGATTGGAATCGCTTTAGCAGATAAGCATGATTATGCAGGTTTGATCCGTAGAATGGAAGGTTTTGATCCAGCTTATATTAACTTAAATGGGAATGAAACACTTTATAATATGCTTGTCTGAGGACTAATAAAAAAATATCATATTATTTGCACAACTGATGTATAGGTGCTATAATGAAGATGAAGAAAGGGGGCGATTCCTATGGTTTTAGGAAGCTTATCGTGCAATTCTTACTTCTGTTCATTATAGCACTTATGATGTTTGGCTCAGATTTCCATCCTTCATTTTGATTTCCCATCTATTTTGAAAAGTAAACTCACACGGTCTTTCATACTCTTCGAAAATCTCTTCAAACCACGTCAGCTCTAACTGCAACCTCAAAACAGTGTTTTGAGCAACTTGCGGCTAGCTTACTAGTTTGCTCTTTGATTTTCATTGATTATAAGGTATGATTTGATTTCTTTTTATTGACAAATATACCATATTAAAAGGATATATAAGTAATTAACTGAGCTTATCTGTCTTGTCATCTTTATTAAGGATGGTTTAGAGAATAGGGTATTTGGTTTTAGGCTAGCACCTCAATATCCAAATGCGTGATGAATTTGAAGAATATAAGGAATAGCTATCTATCAGATGATTTATTGAGGAAGAAAGATAGGAGTTTTTGAGCTAGTGAATGCTTGGATTTCTAAAGGTTAGGACTGTCATCTTCAGTTCTTAAATTGAAGAAATAAGCTATCTTACGGGAATAGAGAAGCATTTTTTTAAGAGCTTGAATAATTTTGCACCTCAAGAGGGTAATAATACAATATTTTTATTAGCAAATATTTATGGTGTAGAGGCTAGCAAAACCTATATATTATCGGCTTTAAAAAGGAAGTAAGAAAATTCTGAACTAATTATTTTCGTTGAATATATGTTTTTTTATTGACAAAATTAGTAAAAACGTATACAATTAAGTATTGTAAAGAAGAAAATAGGAGAAAAACATGGCTAAGTCAAACTTTGAAAAAGTAGAATCAGTTGTTGGCTGGGTTCGTGATAAGAAAATCACAGGCTACCGTATCTCTAAAGAAACGAATGCACGTGAAATGTCTATCATTGCTCTGGCGCAGGGTCGTGCAAAAGTAAAAAATATTTCATTTGAAACAGCCCTAGGCCTAATTGATTTCTATGAAAAAAATCATGAAAAATTTGAAGATTAATCTTTGGATAACGGCGGATTCTTGACCCTCAAGTAGTAGAGATAGAGAATCTGCCTTTTCATTTTGGACAGCAAAAAGACTGCACGGTTGATGCAGCCTTTTCTTTTTATTTGAGATAACGTTGAAGGAACTCTTTTGTACGGTCTTCTTTAGGATTAGTGAAGAGGTCTTCTGGTTTACCTTCTTCAGCGATTACACCCTTATCCATAAAGATAACACGGTGAGAGACATCACGGGCGAATTCCATTTCGTGGGTTACAACAATCATGGTCAAGCCTTCCTGAGCCAGATCCTGCATGATTTTGAGGACTTCTCCAACCATTTCTGGATCGAGAGCTGATGTTGGTTCATCAAAGAGAATAGCATCAGGATTCATGGAAAGGGCACGAGCGATAGCCACACGTTGTTTTTGACCTCCTGAGAGTTGTTTTGGTTTGGCTTGCCAGTAGCGTTCTCCCATGCCGACCTTTTCAAGGTTTTCTTTGGCAATCTTTTCAGCTTCTGTGCGTTCGCGTTTTAGGACAGTTGTCTGAGCGACGATTGTGTTTTCAAGAACATTGAGATTTTCAAAGAGGTTAAAGGATTGGAAAACCATCCCCAACTTTTCACGGTATTGCGTGAGGTCATAGCCTTTTTCGAGGACGTTTTGTCCATGATAAAGGATTTGTCCATCAGTTGGCGTTTCAAGTAGGTTAATGGAGCGTAGGAAGGTCGATTTCCCACTTCCAGAGCTTCCGATGATAGAGATAACTTCTCCCTTGTGGACAGTGAGAGAAATGTCTTTTAGCACTTCGTTTTGTCCATAGGATTTTTTGAGGTGTTTAATTTCAAGGATTGCTTGTGTCATTATTTCAAATCCTCCGTTTGCATTTGGTTAGCACCTGTAGTATAGGTATCCATGTCCATTCTGCGCTCGATAAAGCGTAGGATACGTGTTACGGTGAAGGTGAGGACAAAGTAAATCACGGCGATGATTGTAAATGTCTGGAAGTATTGATAGGTTTGCGTTGCTACGGTATTTCCTGAGAAATAAAGTTCAACAACAGAGATAACGTTCAATACAGATGTATCTTTGATATTGATGACAAATTCATTACCAGTTGCTGGTAGGATATTGCGGACAACCTGAGGGAGGACAATCTTACGCATGGTTTGGTTATGGGTCATACCAAGAGCAGTAGCGGCTTCAAATTGTCCCTTGTCAACTGCTAGGATACCACCACGGACGATTTCAGTCATGTAGGCACCGGTGTTGATTGAAACGATGAAGATAGCAGCCAGTGTACGGTCAAGGTTGATACCGAAAGCTTGGGCAGTTCCATAGTAGATAACCATTGATTGAACGATCATTGGCGTTCCACGGAAAATTTCGATATAAACATTGAGAACCCATCCGACTAGTTTTTGCAGGCCATAAATAGCTTTGTTTTCAGAGAGAGGAGCAGTACGGAAAACACCAATGGCAAGACCGATAATGAGACCTATGATGGTTCCGACGATAGAGATTAAAAGAGTGATACCAGCACCACGCAAGAGTTGTTGCCAGTTTTCAGAAAGAATTTTAGCGACTTGGCTAAAGAAACTACTGCTAGTCTCTTCAGTTGTTGTAGCTTCGGCAGGTTGTTCCTTGATCATACGATCCATCAGGGCAACTTGCTCATCTTTTGAAATAGTTTCAATGCTGGCATTGATCTGGCTAATACGAGTGTCATCCTTACGAAGTCCAATGGCGATAGCTGTATCTTCTTCCCCAGTTTTGAAACCTGGTTCTACTTGAATCATCTTAAACTTAGAGTTAGCAGCTTCGGCAGTCAGAGCTTCTGGTCGTTCAGAAACATAAGCATCGATGACACCAGCCTCAAGAGCTTGGCGCATTTGAGCGAAGTCCCCCATGGCTGTTTCTTTTTTAGCGCCTGGGATTTGTGCAATCAAGTCGTAGAGGTAGACACCTTGTTGAGAAGTGATTTTTGCACCGTTAAAATCATCCAAAGATTTAGCATTTGCATAGGCAGAATCTTTTTTGATGAGTAAGACAGGCTCGCTAGTGTAGTAACTGCTTGAAAAGGCGATTTCTTGTTTGCGTTCAGCAGTAGGACTCATACCTGCGATAATCATGTCAATCTTACCAGAAGTAAGGGCAGGGACTAGACCTTCCCACTTGGTTTTAACAACCAAAGGTTCTTTACCTAAGTCCTTAGCTATTTTCTTGGCGATTTGGACATCGTATCCATTGGCGTACTGGTTAGTTCCATCGATTTTGACAGCTCCGTTGCTATCATCATCCTGGGTCCAGTTAAAGGGAGCATATGCTGCCTCCATCCCGATGCGTAAATATTCATCGGCTTGAGCAACATTGACAAGTCCCAGCATCAGCAAGAGACTTGTGAAAATAGATAAGTATATTTTTCTCATGATTTCTCCTATTCTAATCTATTAAAAAATAACTGTCTCCTATTTTATCGAAAAATGCGTAATTTTTCAACATAAGTAAGCCTTTACTTACGAAAAAATGCTATAATGATAAGAAAGATAAAAAGGGGGCTTAGTTGATGAAAAAAACTTTTTTCTTACTGATGTTTGGCTTGTTTTGCCTTCTGCCACTTTCTGTTTTCGCCATTGATTTTAAGATAAACTCTTATCAAGGTGATTTGTATATTCATGCAGATAATACGGCAGAGTTTAGACAGAAGATAGTTTATCAGTTTGAGGAGGACTTTAAGGGCCAAATCGTGGGACTTGGACGTGCTGGCAAGATGCCTAGTGGGTTTGACATTGACCCTCATCCAAAGGTTCAGGCTGCGAAAAACGGAGCTGAACTAGCAGACGTTACGAGCGAAGTGATAGAAGGAGCAGATGGTTATACTGTGAAAGTCTATAATCCAGGTCAGGAAGGCGACACAGTTGAAGTTGACCTCGTTTGGAACTTAAAAAATTTGCTTTTTCTATATGATGACATTGCTGAATTAAATTGGCAGCCTTTAACAGATAGTTCAGGGGCTATTGGCAAGTTTGAATTTCATGTAAGGGGAGACAAGGGAGCTGAAAAACTCTTTTTCCATACAGGCAAACTTTTTAGAGAGGGAACGATTGAAAAGAGTAGCCTTGATTATACTATTCGTTTGGACAATCTTCCAGCTAAGCGTGGAGTTGAATTGCATGCATACTGGCCTCGAACTGATTTTGCTAGCGCTAGGGATCAGGGTTTGAAAGGGAATCGTTTAGAAGAGTTTAATAAGATAGAAGACTCGATTGTTAAAGAAAAAGAGCAAAGTAAACAACTCCTTACTTGGGTCTTTCCTTCGCTACTTGCCATCTCTTTGTTATTGAGTATTTTCTTCTATTTTATTTATAGAAGAAAGACCACTCTTTCAGTCAAATATGCCAAAAATCATCGTCTCTATGAACCGCCAATGGAATTAGAACCTATGGTTTTATCAGAGGCTGTTTACTCGACCTCCTTGGAGGAAGTGAGTCCTTTGGTCAAGGGAGCTGGCAAATTCACCTTTGATCAACTCATTCAAGCTACCTTGCTAGATGTGATAGACCGTGGGAATGTTTCTATCATTTCAGAAGGAGATGCAGTTGGTTTGAGGCTGGTGAAAGAAGATGGCTTGTCAAGTTTTGAGATAGACTGCCTAAATCTGACCTTTTCAGGCAAAAAAGAAGAAACTCTTTCCAATTTGTTTGCGGATTACAAGGTATCTGATAGTCTTTATCGTAGAGCAAAAGCTGCTGATGAAAAACGGATTCAAGCAAAGGGGCGTCAGCTCAAATCTTCTTTTGAAGAAGTATTGAAAGAGATGCAAGAAGGAGTGAGAAGTCGAGTTTCCTTCTGGGGGCTCCCAGATTATTATCGTCCTTTAACTGGTGGGGAAAAGATCTTACAGGTAGGTATGGGTATTTCCACTATCTTACCCCTATTTATTGGATTTGGTTTGTTCTTGTACAGTTTGGACGTTTATGGCTATCTTTACCTCTCCTTGCCAATGCTTGGTTTTCTAGGTTTGGTTTTGGCTGTTTTCTATTATTGGAAGCTTCGACTAGATAATCGTGATGGTGTCCTAAATGAAGCAGGAGCAGAAGTATACTATCTCTGGACCAGTTTTGAAAATATGTTGCGTGAGATTGCACGATTGGATCAGGCTGAATTAGAAAGTATTGTAGTCTGGAATCGCCTTTTGGTCTATGCGACCTTATTTGGCTATGCGGACAAGGTCAGTCATTTGATGAAGGTTCATCATATCCAAGTGGAAAATCCAGATATCAATCTCTATGTAGCTTATGGTTGGCATAGTATGTTTTATCATTCAAGTGCTCAAATGAGCCATTATGCCAGCGTCGCAAATACAGCAAGCACCTATTCCGTATCTTCTGGAAGTGGAAGTTCTGGTGGTGGCTTCTCTGGAGGAGGAGGCGGTGGCAGTATCGGTGCCTTTTAAAGAGAACTGCCATAGACTGAAAAAGTATGCTATAATGGAAGATAGAAAAAAGGAGTAATCTATGTATCTTATTGAAATTTTAAAATCTATCTTCTTCGGGATTGTTGAAGGAATTACGGAATGGTTGCCGATTTCCAGTACAGGTCACTTGATTTTAGCAGAGGAATTTATCCAATACCAAAATCAAAATGAAGCCTTTATGTCCATGTTTAATGTCGTGATTCAGCTTGGTGCTATTTTAGCGGTTATGGTGATTTACTTTAACAAGCTCAATCCCTTTAAACCAGGTAAAGACAAGCAGGAAGTTCGTAAGACTTGGAGACTGTGGTTGAAGGTCTTGATTGCTACGTTACCTTTGCTTGGTGTCTTTAAATTTGACGATTGGTTTGATACCCACTTCCATAACATGGTTTCAGTTGCTCTCATGTTGATTATCTATGGGGTTGCCTTTATCTATTTGGAAAAGCGCAATAAAGCGCGTGCTATCGAGCCAAGTGTAACAGAGTTGGACAAGCTTCCTTATACGACCGCTTTCTATATCGGACTCTTCCAAGTTCTTGCCCTTTTACCAGGGACTAGCCGTTCAGGTGCAACGATTGTCGGTGGTTTGTTAAATGGAACCAGTCGTTCTGTTGTGACAGAATTTACTTTCTATCTAGGGATTCCTGTTATGTTTGGAGCTAGTGCCTTAAAGATTTTCAAATTTGTGAAAGCAGGACAGCTCTTGAGTTTTGGGCAATTGTTCTTGCTCTTGATTGCGATGGGAGTCGCCTTTGCAGTTAGCATGGTCGCTATTCGCTTCTTGACCAGCTATGTGAAAAAACACGACTTCACTCTTTTCGGTAAATACCGTATCGTGCTTGGTAGTGTCTTGCTACTTTACAGCTTTGTTCGTTTATTTGTATAAGAAAAACCTTGAAGGGGCTGCTCTTCAAGGTTTTAAAATCCAGTCACGGTAATCCCCAGCAGGCGGACACCTCTTTCTTTCTCGCTTAACTCTTCATAGAGTTGCAGGGCTATTTGGCTTATCTGACTAGCATCCTGTGTTTTTTGAGCCAGACTTTTTCGTTTGGTAAGAGTTGAAAAGTCCTCGTAGCGGATTTTCAAAATAACAATTTTTCCAGCTTTTTCTTGCTGACTGAGATTGAGAGCGACTCTTTCTGATAGAAGAGTCAGCTCTTTTTTGATATCTTCCTCGGCACGGAGAATCTTTCCATAGGTTTTCTCCTTGCCGATTGATTTACGGATGCGATTGGATTTGACGGGGGAATTGTGAATACCACGAGCCTTTCGATACAGGTCATAGCCCAGTCTGCCAAAGCGGTCTATTAGGGTCACTTCAGGGACTTCAAGCAAATCAGCGCCGGTAAAAACACCCATGTGATGAAGCCGTTCCACCGTCTTTTTTCCTACTCCATGAAACTTGGAAATATCCATTTGTTTGAGAAAATCTTCAGCCTGGTCAGGTAGAATCACTGTCAGACCATGTGGTTTTTGATAATCACTGGCCATTTTAGCTAAGAATTTGTTGTAAGAAACGCCAGCAGAAGCAGTTAGATGGAGTTCTTGCCAGATATCCTCTTGAATGAGGCGAGCGATTTTGACCGCTGACTTGATACCGAGTTTATTTTCTGTCACATCCAAATAGGCTTCATCAATGCTCATGGGTTCTATTAAATCTGTATAACGCTTAAAGATAGATCGAATCTGGAGTCCCACAGATTTGTATTTCTCATAATTCCCTGAGATGAAGACGGCCTGGGGACATCGTTCATAAGCTTCCTTGGAGCTCATGGCTGAATGGACACCAAAAGCTCGTGCCTCATAGCTACAAGTAGAAACGACTCCCCGCCCACCTGTTTGCCGAGGGTCACTGCCGATAATGACAGGTTTTCCTCTGAGTTTAGGATTATCCCTGATTTCTACTGCAGCAAAAAAGGCATCCATGTCAATATGGATGATTTTTCTTGACAAATCATTTAACAAAGGAAAAATCAACATGCCTAGCCCCCTTTTTACTGCTTATTTTCTTTTATTATACCCTTTTTTCTGAAAAAAAGAAAAAAGGACTTTATTTTTTCAAAAATATAATACAGTTTGAAATAAAATGTAGACTGTTTTAGAAAAGAAAGTGTAAAAATAGGGAATTTTCACTTGTTGAAATCGGTTACTGTATGGTATACTTGACTCATGAATGTAACAGATGGTTGTTACTAGAAAGAAAAAAGAGGACATTAACATGGTTGTTAAAACAGTTGTTGAAGCACAAGATATTTTTGACAAAGCTTGGGAAGGCTTCAAAGGCGTAGATTGGAAAGAAAAAGCAAGTGTATCACGCTTTGTACAAGCTAACTACACACCTTATGATGGAGACGAAAGCTTCCTTGCAGGACCAACAGAACGTTCACTTCACATCAAAAAAATTGTAGAAGAAACTAAGGCTCACTACGAAGAAACTCGTTTCCCAATGGACACTCGTCCAACATCTATTGCTGACATTCCAGCAGGATTTATCGATAAAGAAAACGAAGTTATCTTCGGTATCCAAAACGATGAACTCTTCAAATTGAACTTCATGCCAAAAGGTGGTATCCGTATGGCTGAAACTACTTTGAAAGAAAATGGATACGAACCAGACCCAGCTGTTCACGAAATCTTCACTAAATACGTAACAACAGTTAACGACGGTATCTTCCGTGCTTACACTTCAAACATTCGTCGCGCTCGTCACGCTCACACTGTAACTGGTCTTCCAGATGCATACTCACGCGGACGTATCATCGGTGTTTACGCACGTCTTGCTCTTTACGGTGCAGACTACTTGATGCAAGAAAAAGTAAATGACTGGAATGCAATCGAAGAAATCGATGAAGAAACAATCCGTCTTCGTGAAGAAATCAATCTTCAATACCAAGCATTGCAACAAGTTGTTCGCTTGGGTGATCTTTACGGAGTTGACGTTCGCAAACCAGCTATGAACGTTAAAGAAGCTATCCAATGGGTTAACATCGCCTTCATGTCTGTCTGCCGTGTTATCAACGGTGCTGCTACATCTCTAGGACGTGTGCCAATCGTATTGGACATCTTTGCAGAACGTGACCTTGCTCGTGGTACATTTACTGAATCAGAAATCCAAGAATTCGTTGATGATTTCGTTATGAAACTTCGTACAGTTAAATTTGCTCGTACAAAAGCTTATGACCAATTGTACTCAGGTGACCCAACATTCATCACAACTTCTATGGCTGGTATGGGTAACGACGGTCGTCACCGTGTTACTAAGATGGACTACCGTTTCTTGAACACTCTTGACAATATCGGTAACTCTCCAGAACCAAACTTGACAGTTCTTTGGACTGACAAATTGCCATACAACTTCCGTCGCTACTGTATGCACATGAGCCACAAACACTCTTCTATTCAATACGAAGGTGTAACAACAATGGCCAAAGACGGATATGGTGAAATGAGCTGTATCTCATGCTGTGTGTCTCCACTTGACCCAGAAAACGAAGATCAACGCCACAACATCCAGTACTTCGGTGCTCGTGTAAACGTTCTTAAAGCCCTTCTTACTGGTTTGAATGGTGGTTACGACGATGTTCACAAAGACTACAAAGTATTTGACATCGACCCAATCCGTGACGAAGTTCTTGAATTCGAATCAGTTAAAGCTAACTTTGAAAAATCTCTTGACTGGTTGACTGACACTTACGTAGATGCTTTGAACATCATCCACTACATGACTGATAAGTACAACTACGAAGCTGTTCAAATGGCCTTCTTGCCAACTAAACAACGTGCCAACATGGGATTCGGTATCTGTGGATTTGCCAACACAGTTGACACATTGTCAGCTATCAAATACGCTACAGTTAAACCAATCCGTGACGAAAATGGCTACATCTACGATTACGAAACAATCGGTGAATACCCACGTTGGGGTGAAGATGACCCACGTTCAAACGAATTGGCAGAATGGTTGATCGAAGCTTACACTACTCGTCTACGTAGCCACAAACTTTACAAAGATGCAGAAGCTACAGTGTCACTTTTGACAATCACATCTAACGTTGCTTACTCTAAACAAACTGGTAACTCACCAGTCCACAAAGGTGTGTACCTCAACGAAGATGGTTCTGTGAACTTGTCTAAACTTGAATTCTTCTCACCAGGTGCTAACCCATCTAACAAAGCTAAAGGTGGATGGTTGCAAAACTTGAACTCACTTTCTAGCCTTGACTTTAGTTATGCAGCTGACGGTATTTCATTGACTACACAAGTATCACCTCGCGCTCTTGGTAAGACTCGTGACGAACAAGTTGATAACTTGGTAACAATCCTTGATGGTTACTTCGAAAACGGTGGACAACACGTTAACTTGAACGTTATGGACTTGAATGATGTTTATGAAAAGATTATGTCTGGTGAAGACGTTATCGTACGTATCTCTGGATACTGTGTAAACACTAAATACCTCACTCCAGAACAAAAAACTGAATTGACACAACGTGTCTTCCACGAAGTTCTTTCAATGGATGACGCCTTGGATGCATTGAGCTAATTAAGTTCTTGAATAATGAAAAGGAACCCTCGGTCAATCGACTGAGGGTTTTTGGGTTTGGGATAGAGTGAGCAATTCCTTCGGCGCAATATGCAATGTTTTTGGGAAAGAATAGTGAACCGAATCTGAAATAGTCCGCTGAAACGTCTCAAACAGTGCTAGAAATTGACTGGAATTCTCTAAGCGATTTGTTCCGATTTTATTTCATTCCATCATAAAAACAAGACGACTGGCTAATTGACAATCATCTTGTTTGATACTGTTAATAAAATTCGCGAAGTTTATCTTGATTTTCTTTAAAAAATTTTTCTAACCAATCCATACCATAAGCATAGCTAAAACCTTCTAATAGAACAGAGAGGTCAATAGTATCAAATCCCATGTCTTTTAAATATTTAAAGGTATCGAATGGTGAATGAAAGTTTTTGTATTTAATAATTGCACCAATATCTTTCAAATCCTGCTCCCTGATACTCATCATCTTCATTCCTAACACATACTCAATAGGGACTACTAAAACAGTCAGATTCTCAAATGAGTACAAGGATTCACATAAACTTAAGGGAGGTTGTTTGTTCATATTTGCAACATGATTGTTGAGCCATAACTCTTCGTGGGTGTTAAGATTAAACTGTTTTCCTACACGAGCAATAATTTCATTGATTTTCTGATTTTGGTCATAAAAAGCATCAACATCTTGTGTGGCACGTAAACCATGATATTCTAAGACATAACCACCTACACAGATAATTGTTAAAGTCAGATTTTCCTGAATTAATTCCTTATTTAGGGCTTGGAAGACCGGTTTCATTTTATCCATGTTTGTATTTCTCCATCAATTTTTGAACATTGGTTAACTTAGCAGGTTTATTTAATGAAATCACATATTTATGAGTTGGAGTATGCTCTTGAAAGGCATACTTCAAGCTAATTTTTTGAAAATGGGTTAGTTCTTTGGAGTCTAGCAACTTTTCTACATCTTGGTTTGTTAAATAAGAATAGTCTTCAAAAATAACTTTTCGCAAATAGCGAAACCAATGGCTTGCGTTGAATTGTGATTGTTTGGATGCCTGTATCATATAATCGTACCAATCCATTGTCTTCCTCCTATGAAATTTAGTTTATCTTATTGTAGTTTATATTTAAAAATGTAGTTTTTCTTAATTAGCTCGTATCTATAGGATGATACTGAAAATTTTCTTGTTGCTTTAAATCACAATCGAAAAATTTTGTTTTTCATCTTAGAAAAGAGTCTTTAGAAATGTAAAATGAACCTTTTTTCTTATCCAAAAACCTTACTAAAGTATATAATTTAGGAAGTCAATTCTGTATGATAATGTTTGTACTATCGTCGAGTTTTTGCTTGATTGCTTAACGAGATAAATTTTAGAAGAATTTTCGGTGTGATTTGACAAGCTTCTGACTGGAAGGATAGTTACACTAGTATTGTTTATTAAAATGAGGAGATAAAGAAAATTTGGAATCCATTTGCTTATTATCAATCGTTTTTTTAGCTTATTTGTCTTAGATTGGTATAGAACTGATTTATGGATTGATCCTCTTGTATCTTATCCTGTTCCTAAATATGTTGGTAGAAAAATGAAGCAGTTGTTACGAGTGTCTGTATTGGGAAAAATTTTATCTATACAATTCTTTAAATGATATGAAGGCTAGGAATGCCAAAACACTGACATATTTCGTTTGAATCTCATCCGATCTCTTTACTTGTATTTGTAGAAATGCTATCAGTAATATATTCGCGAACACTATGATTTATAACAGTGTGGTCGTACATCTTTGTAACTTTATTATACAACAACCATTTACAGGTGTAAAGTTGAGCAGTGTCTTTAGCAAATTTAGGGACTTGTTTTGTCACAGTTTTGATACCTATATTCGTTATTTCATGAGTATTTAACGTTCCTTTTCATGTAGGCATTTCAACAATTAGAATGATATTTTTCCGAGGATGAACTTATCTATTGTGACTTTTTAGAGTTACGATGTCTCTTGATCTGACTACCGCTATCAATTTCATCTATTTTTACAGTTTCATGCAACATAGCGAGAAGGCGGTTTCCTATATGGAAGTCGTCTCATTTTGTATTGTCTAACTATTCGATATTTACTACAGGTTATAGTTGATTTAAATAGGTGTATAGATTTCTAATATATATTAAGGTGAAATAATATCTTGTAAAACATTGCTATGTTCTATGAAAAAAGCGACGATAGCTAATGCACAAGCTCCTATACTTCCACGATGTTTGTTGTAAGGTAAAATTTCAATTTCTATATTACGAGTAAAAGGAACGAAGTGGAGCTGGTCTTGGATTTTATCCCTGACTTCATGAGTGAAAGGTTGATAATTAAGCAATTGACTGTTGATATAGATTTTATCAGCAGGATTGATGAGGAGAAGATTTGCAATAGAAGTGGCTAATAAATTAACTCCTTTATCAATTTGTTGGCGTAAAGCAGAGTCGCCTAAATTATAAGCCGTTAAAAGGGTGTCTAAATGAATGTCTTTTTCAGTCTTTACAAGACTTTTTAGTACAGTTAGTTGGGAATTTTTAAATAATAATTGGGCGTGTTTGATTAACCAAGCATCAGAAATATATGTTTGTAAACAACCTTTTTTTCCGCATTCACAATATTGCCCATTCAATTCGACAATGGTGTGTCCAATTTCTCCGATATAAGGATTTTTAGAGGCTCCTATTTTTTCTTTTGTGAAAAAGGAAGTGTAAATACCTAATCCAGCGTGTAGGAAAATAAAATTATCGGGGGTATTGTGTGGGTTAAAAAGGTATTGCCCTATAGCCATACAATCAATATTATTTTTTACAATAAAAGGAAAATTGAAATTTTTAATTACATTTAATAAATTAAACGATTCCCATATGGGGTTGTTTGTAATGATGCTTCCGGAGTCTTTGTTATAATGTCCAGGTATCGATAAGCCAAATCCAAGTAATTTTGTTTCTAAAGGGACGTACTCTATAGCTGTTTTTATCATATTGGTAATGGTGGAATTGATTTCTGAAATAGGATAATCTTCATTCAAAATTTCTGTCTCGAAAAGAGTTTTCCCTTGTAAGTCACATAGACTGAGAAAGATACCTAGGACGTTTATTTCAATACCTCCAACAACATAGGGGATATTATCTGTAATAGAAATAGTTTTTCTACGTCTTCCAGATCCGGAAAACTCGCTAAATTCATCACCAGTTTCGTATATGAGGGATTGTTCGCTTAGCTCTTTTATGATGTTAGTCGTTGTTGCTGGAGTAAGTCCTGTTTCATTAACAATATCTGTACGGGATGTTGCTGGATTTCGATATAGAAACTCCAGTATAGTGGCTCTATTGTGTAAAAAGGCTGATTGTTTTGTAATCATTTGTTTCCTCCTTTGGTTTATTTTATATTAAACATAAGAAAAAATCAATTAAAATTATTATTCTATACAAAGAAAAAAATATTGTAAAAACAGCAAAAAATATATTGACAACGCTTTCTGTTAGTGGTATATTTAATTTATAAAAAATAAAAAAAGGAGTTCCGGTGATGAACAATATTTTAACGTTTTTAGAAACGAAAGTCGCTCCGTTTGGTGAAAAAGTTGGCAACCAACGGCATTTGAAAGCTATTCGTGAAGGATTTATGATGGCAATGCCTTTGATTTTAGTCGGCTCTTTATTTCTTATTCTAATCAGTTGGCCTCAAGAGGCTTTTACAAATTGGCTGAATAGTGTTGGATTGCTAAGTATCTTGACAACTATGAATCAGTCAACAGTAGCGATTATCTCCTTGGTCGCTTGTTTCGGTATTGCCTACAGGTTGTCGGAAGGATATGGTACAGATGGTCCGTCTGCAGGGATCATAGCCTTATCCAGTTTTGTATTGATGGCCCCTCGTTTTTCAAGTATGGTTTATGATAAAAATGGGGAGCAGGTCAAGCAGTTATTTGGCGGCGCAATACCATTTTCTAGCCTGAATGCGTCTTCGTTGTTTATGGCGATTACCATTGGATTGGTTACAGCAGAGATTTATCGTATTTTTATCCAACGCGGAATTACGATAAAAATGCCAAATGGTGTCCCAGATGTGGTCAGTAAATCATTTTCAGCTCTTTTACCTGGTTTTACTACTTTTGTTTTGTGGGCTTTGGTCTTAAAAGGTCTGGAAGCAGCAGGAGTTGCAGGAGGTCTCAACGGACTTTTAGGTGCAATTGTTGGAACGCCGCTTAAGTTAATTGCAGGAACACTTCCAGGTATGATTTTATGTGTTATTGTAAACTCATTCTTTTGGTTCTGTGGAGTTAACGGGGGACAAGTTTTAAATGCTTTTGTAGATCCAGTTTGGTTACAATTTACTACAGAAAACCAAGAAGCTGTGGCTGCAGGACAAACCCTACAACACATTATTACATTACCGTTTAAAGATTTATTTGTATTTATTGGTGGCGGTGGAGCGACTATTGGTCTTGCGATTTGTCTCTTCCTATTTAGTAAGAGTCGTGCTAATAAAACATTAGGTAAGCTAGCTATTATACCGTCTATCTTTAATATCAATACAGCTATTCTATTTACGTTTCCAACGGTTTTAAATCCTATTATGCTGATTCCGTTTATTGCTACTCCTACAATCAATGCCTTGATTACCTATGTATCAATGGCTGTAGGATTAGTACCTTATACAACAGGTGTAATCCTTCCGTGGACAATGCCACCGATCATAGGAGGATTCCTTGCGACAGGGGCTAGTTGGCGAGGAGCTCTATTACAAGTTGTTTTGATTTTGGTTTCTGTAGCAATTTATTATCCATTCTTCAAAATTGCAGATAAACGCAATCTTGAAAAAGAAAAAGCTACTGTTGGAGGGAAATAAGATGGTTATCAGAGTATTTGATCAGCAGAAAAATGCTTATTCTAGCTTCGCCTTAGAGGAATTGAGTTACTATATGAATCGGGTCTTTAAGACTGACATAGAACTTGTCGAGGAGAAGGAAGCGGATATTTTTGTAGGATTAGTCAATAAAGAGGATAGAAAAGACCATGTTCTTATCTCATTAGACAAGGGTAAGGGAAGAATTGAGTCTAATACAATTGTAGGTTTACTTATTGGAATTTACCGAATGTTTCATGAATTTGGGGTTGTGTATACTAGACCAGGGCGCGGACATGACTTTGTTCCAGAGTTACGATTTGAAGATTTTTTAGATAAACAGCTATCTATAGATGAAACAGCCAGTTACTATCATAGGGGAGTATGTATAGAGGGAGCGGATTCATTTGAAAATATACTAGATTTCATTGATTGGCTACCTAAGATTGGAATGAACAGTTTTTTCATCCAGTTTGAAAATCCTTACTCTTTTTTGAAACGTTGGTATGAACATGAATTTAATCCATACCTAAATAAAGAACAATTTTCAAATGAATTAGTACAAGAATTGAGTGATAGGTTGGATAAAGAATTGCAAAAAAGAGGTCTTATTCATCATCGTGTTGGTCATGGATGGACAGGAGAGGTTTTAGGTTATTCTTCAAAATTTGGCTGGGAATCAGGTCTTAGTATTTCAGAGGAGAAGAAACCCTATGTCGCTGAAATAAACGGGAAACGAGAATTGTTTAATACGGCTCCGATTTTAACCAGCCTGGATTTTTCAAATCCAGATGTGGCGGATAAGATGGTAGAAATTATTACGGATTATGCCAAGAAAAGACCTGATGTGAATTACTTACATGTATGGTTGTCGGATGCTCGTAATAATATTTGTGAATGCAAAAACTGTAGACAAGAATTGGTTTCGGATCAGTATATTCGTATTCTCAATCAATTGGATAGGGCTTTAATGAGTGAGGGATTAGATACAAAGATTTGTTTTCTGCTTTACCATGAGTTGTTATGGGCACCTCAGAAAGAAAAATTAGATAATCCTGAACGCTTTACCATGATGTTTGCACCGATTACAAGAACATTTGAAATGAGTTATGCAGATGTAGATTTTGACAATTCCATACCTACGCCTAAACCTTATCTGCGTAATAAAATTATACTTCCGAATTCTCTTGAGGAAAATTTATCTTATCTTTTTGAGTGGCAAAAAACATTTAAAGGAGATAGTTTCGTATATGACTATCCTTTAGGGCGTGCTCATTATGGCGATTTAGGCTATATGAAAATTAGTCAAACTATTTACAGAGATGTATCTTATCTTTCAAACCTACATTTGAACGGTTACATTTCTTGTCAAGAATTACGTGCAGGATTCCCTCATAATTTTCCTAATTATGTTATGGGGCAAATGCTCTGGAAGAAGACAAGAAGTTATGAAGAATTGATTGAAGAATACTTTTCTGCTTTGTATGGGTCAAATTGGCAGTCTGTTGTTGAATATTTAGAAAAATTATCTAGTTATTCTTCATGTGATTATTTTAATGCAATTGGCAGTCGTCAAAATGATGTTTTAGCGAATCATTATTATATAGCTTACAATCTAGCTGATAATTTTTTGCCAATTATTGAGGAAAATATTTCTAAATTAGTGAATAGTCAAAAGGATGAATGGAAACAGCTCAGTTATCATCGTGAATATGTTGTTAAGATGGCGAAGGCTTTATATCTTCAAGCAACCGGAAAAACAAGGCAAGCTCAAGAAGAATGGAGAAATGTGTTGAATTATATCCGTGGGCACGAACTGCTATTCCAATCTAATTTGGATGTTTATCGTGTAATTGAAGTAGCAAAAAATTACGCTGGTTTCCACTTATAAATCATAAGTATAGAAAATGAACCAAGGTATTCAGAGAAGATTGATCCTAAATATTATGAAATTTAAGGATTTTTAAGATATTTAGGGTCAACTTTCTATTTATATCGTAGCGAAGTCATTTTAATAATGATGTGTAAAAGATGGATCAAGATTGAGGAGGAAGAAAGATGAAATCAAAAGAAGAAATAAATATGCTTGGTTTTACAATTGTTGCTTACGCAGGAGATGCAAGGTCAGATTTGATGGATGCTTTAGCATTTGCGAGAGATGGATATTTTGAACAGGCAAGAGAATTGGTTGAGTCTGCAAACGACTCAATAGTGTCTGCCCATCGAGAACAGACTAATTTATTAGCGGAGGAGGCATCTGGAGATAATTTTGAAGTGAGTTTTATCATGATTCATGGTCAAGATACCTTGATGACAACGATGCTATTGTATGATCAGGTCAAGTTTTTTATTGATGAATATGAACGAATTCGAAAGATTGAAGAACATATTGGCTTGCAATGAGGATTGGTCATGGAAAATTTACAGGTTAATGCCCTACCAAAAGAGTTTTTATTAGGAGCAGCCACCGCTGCTTATCAAGTAGAGGGTGCAACTAGGGTAGATGGCAAAGGAATAAATATGTGGGATGTTTATTTGCAAGAAAATAGTCCGTTCTTACCAGATCCAGCTAGTGATTTTTATCATCGTTACGAAGAAGATATAGCCTTGGCGGCAGAACATGGTTTGCAGGCTTTGCGCTTATCTATTTCTTGGGTTCGCATATTTCCTGATATAGATGGGGAGCCTAATATATTGGCTGTTCAGTATTACCATAGAGTATTTCAGTCCTGCTTAAAACATAATGTGATTCCGTTTGTTTCTTTACATCATTTTGATTCGCCTCAGAAAATGTTAGAAACAGGGGATTGGTTGAATAGAGAGAATATTGATCGTTTCATACGATATGCTCGCTTTTGTTTCCAAGAATTTACAGAAGTCAAGCATTGGTTTACAATCAATGAACTGATGTCTCTTGCTGCAGGCCAATACATAGGAGGCCAGTTTCCTCCGAATCATCATTTTCAATTATCTGAAGCAATTCAAGCGAATCATAATATGTTGTTGGCGCATGCTCGTGCAGTCCTCGAATTTCATCAATTAGGGATTGAGGGAAAGGTAGGTTGTATTCATGCTTTAAAGCCAGGCTATCCTATTGATGGGCAAAAAGAAAATATTTTGGCAGCTAAACGGTATGATGTTTATAATAATAAATTTCTATTAGATGGAACTTTTTTGGGCTACTACAGTGATGACACGCTTTTCCACTTGAATCAAATATTGGAAGCTAATAATTCTAGCTTTATTATAGAAGATGGTGATTTAGAAATTATGAAAAGAGCTGCACCTCTTAATACGATGTTTGGGATGAATTATTATCGTTCAGAATTTATTCGTGAATACAAAGGTGAAAATAAACAACAATTTAATTCAACAGGAATAAAAGGACGCAGCTCTTTTAAATTAAATGCTCTAGGTGAATTTGTAAAAAAGCCTGGTATTCCGACAACAGATTGGGATTGGAATATTTATCCTCAAGGGTTATTTGATATGTTGCTTCGTATCAAAGAAGAATATCCTCAACATCCTGTCATTTATTTAACTGAAAATGGTACAGCCCTTAAAGAGGTTAAGCCAGAGGGCGAGAATGATATTATTGATGACAGTAAGAGAATCCGTTATATTGAGCAACATTTACACAAAGTTTTAGAGGCTCGAGATAGGGGAGTCAATATTCAAGGCTATTTTATATGGTCTTTGCAAGATCAATTTTCTTGGGCGAATGGCTACAATAAGCGATATGGTCTTTTCTTTGTTGATTATGAGACACAGAAGAGATATATTAAGAAAAGTGCTCTTTGGGTAAAAGGGCTAAAACGGAATTAAGGTTAGCGATTTGAATGATGTTTAATATGTTTTAAATATGAGGTTGAATTTTTTATAGGAGGAGTTTTATGGATAAGCTAGTCGCTGCCATTGAAAAGCAACAAGGGAAATTTGAAAAAATTTCTACTAATAATTATATGATGGCTATTAAAGATGGATTCATTGCTACTATGCCTTTAATTATGTTTTCAAGCTTTTTGATGATTATTATTATGATTCCTAAAAATTTCGGAGTAGAGTTACCGAGTCCAGCTATTGTCTGGATGAGAAAAGTGTATATGTTAACCATGGGAGTTTTGGGTATTATTGTTTCAGGGACTGTTGGAAAGTCATTGGTTGGAAATGTTAATAGAAAAATGCCTCACGGAAAGGTAATAAATGATATTTCTGCAATGTTGGCAGCCATATGTAGTTATCTGGTATTAACTGTAACGCTTGTAGTTGATGAGAAGACGGGATCTACAAGTTTGTCGACAAACTATTTAGGATCTCAAGGATTGATAACTTCGTTTGTCAGTGCCTTTATTACTGTAAATGTTTACCGATTCTGTATTAAGCGAGACATTACTATTCATTTACCTAAGGAAGTTCCTGGGGCTATATCACAAGCTTTTAGAGATATTTTTCCTTTTTCTTTTGTTTTACTTATTAGTGGTTTGTTAGATATTGTATCTCGGTTTAGTTTAGATGTTCCTTTTGCCCAAGTATTTCAACAACTATTGACCCCTATTTTTAAGGGTGCAGAATCATATCCTGCTATGATGTTGATTTGGTTTATGTGTGCTTTGCTTTGGTTTGTTGGAATTCATGGACCATCTATTGTCTTACCTGCTGTTACAGCTTTACAACTGAGCAATATGGAAGAGAATGCTCAACTTCTTGCAAATGGGCAGTTCCCTTATCATTCTTTAACACCTAATTTCGGGAATTATATCGCTGCTATTGGAGGAACGGGGGCTACCTTTGTTGTACCATTTATTTTGATTTTCTTTATGCGGTCTAAACAATTAAAATCGGTAGGTAAAGCTACAATTACTCCTGTTTTATTTGCGGTAAATGAACCTCTTCTATTTGGTATGCCTGTTATTTTGAATCCCTATCTTTTTGTCCCTTTTTTGATGACTCCACCAGTGAATGTATTTCTAGGAAAGGTCTTTATTGATTTCTTTGGAATGAATGGATTTTATATCCAGTTACCTTGGGCCTTTCCTGGTCCCTTGGGATTGTTAATTGGAACGAATTTTCAACCTATCTCCTTTGTATTTTTATCTTTGATGTTAGTTGTCGACATATTGATTTACTTGCCATTCTGTAGAGCGTATGATAGACAGTTATTGATGAAAGAAGATGTTGCAAGCTCAAATGATATTATTTTAGAGGAGGATACAAGTGAAATAATGCCTGGTGAGTTAGATAAAATAAAAAGTAAGGAGTTGAAAGTACTGGTTCTTTGTGCAGGATCTGGAACAAGTGCGCAATTAGCCAATGCAATTAACGAGGGCGCTCAATTAGCAGAAGTTAGAGTGATTGCGAATTCAGGAGCGTACGGAGCTCATTATGATATTATGGGTGTTTATGATTTGATCATTTTGGCTCCACAAGTTCGGAGTTATTATAGAGAGATGAAGGTGGATGCAGAAAGATTAGGTATTCAGATAGTTGCTACTAGAGGAATGGAATATATTCATTTAACAAAGAATCCGAGTAAAGCCTTACAATTTGTATTGGAGCATTATCAAGTTATGTAGTCAGTTTTTCCATCTTTTCTTTAAGTAAGGACTATGCGTAAAGAAAAGATGGGATTTAAAATCGTTCCCCCTTTTTTAATATAAAAATCCCTCTTTCACAATTGTAAAAAGAGGGATTTTATATTTTATCTCTTAGACCAAGTTCTCTTCATAAAGAGAAGGAGGATTGGGTAAATCTCTAATCGCCCTGCAATCATTGCAAAGGAGAGGAGAATTTTTGAGATAGGGCTAAAGATTGAGAAACTAGATGTTGTTCCTAGAATGGGTCCGATATTATTGAAACAGCTAAAGACAGCACTGGTTACGACCAGAAAATCATTGCTATCTAGGCTGACAATAAAGATAAGTGCTAGCAAAATCATAGAATAGATGACAAAGTACTTGAGAATCTTATGCTGGGTATCTTTGTCAATCACCGTTTTATTAACATGGAGGGTCAAAACACGGTGGGGTGATAGGATTGATAAAATCTGATTTTTAGCAATTTTTGAAAGGATGAGGCCTCGAATAACCTTGAGTCCACCTGCGGTTGAACCAGCAGAGCCACCGATTGCCATGAGGAAGAGGAGGATAAACTGGGAGAAGAGGGGCCAGTTGGTAATATCTCCATATCCAAAACCAGTTGTTGTAATGATGTTGGAAACCTGGAAGAAGGCCATTTCAAAACTCTTTGAAAATCCCGGGTAGAGGTAGAGGGTATTGAGGCTGATCAAGCCTGTAGAAAGCAGTACAATGACCAAGTAAGCTCGAAGTTCTTCGTCACCAAAGAAGGCCTTGACGCGACGGAGCATGAGGTAGTAGTAGAGGTTGAAATTTACCCCAAAAACTAGAACACCGATACTAACTAGATAGGTAATCAGTGAGCTACCATAGTGAGCAATTCCGTCGTTATAGACTGTAAAACCTCCTGTACCAGCTGTCCCCATAGCGATGACAAAACTATCAAATAGGGGCATGCCAGCTAGATAATAGATAATCACAAAAAGAGAAAAGAGAGCTAGATAAAGGAGATAGAGAATCTGGGCAGTGTTTTTGAGTTTGGATACAACCTTACCGAAAACAGGACCTGGAACCTCAGCCTTCATCACTTCTAGGTGGCTATTCTTGGCATTGTCCATAATAGCAAGTGCAAAAACAAGCACTCCCATCCCTCCAATCAAGTGGGTAAAACTTCGCCAGAAGAGGAGGGAACGACTGAGGATCGAAACGTCGTTCAGAATAGTGGCTCCAGTAGTTGTAAAGCCAGAACTAATCTCAAAAAAGGCATCAATAACGCTGGGAATTTGCCCAGCAAAGACAAAGGGGAGACCACCAAAGAAAGACCAGAGGATCCAACAGAGGGCAACAATTAAGATTCCCTCCTTGGCATAAATTCGTTGATTTTTTGGTTTCTGCAAACTCCCTGAACCGCCTAGTAATACGAGAATCCCTATGGTTGAAAAGAGGGCTGTAAAGACTTGGCTCGATTCACGGTAATAGATAGCAACAGCCACAGGAACCAGAAGAAGAACAGCTTCAATCAAAAGCAACTTTGAAAGGAGATAACGAATCATACTTTTATTCATCTCTTACCTCGCGATCAAGTCATAAATCTTGGTGATATTCGGCAACAAGGTTGTTACTAGAAGCTTGTCTCCGACTTCTAGCATATCCTCTCCAGTAGGGAAAATCGTTTTGCCTTTTCGAATGATGGCTGCAATAAGAACTCCTTTTTTCAGTTTGAGTTGGGAAAGAGGTTTGGCAGTCATTTTATTGGCTTCTTTGATATGGAATTGCAGGGTTTCGATTTGACCATTTGCTAGATGGTGCATGGCTTGAAGGTCTGAATACTGGGCATTAACCCGACCTCTAATAAAGTGCATGATTGTATCTACAGCGATGATTTTAGGTGTGATGATACTTGAAAAATCAGGCGCATGGATAATTTCAAGGAGACTAGTTCTGTTAACCTTGCTAATATTTTTTTGCACTCCGATACTATCAAGGAACATAGAGGTAATAATATTCTCTTCGTCAACTCCTGTTAGGGTTGCTACTGCATCATAGTTTTGAGCACTTTCTTCTAGTAAGATATCTTTTGCGGTACCATCTCCTTGGACAATATAGAGATTAGGGAATTTCTCACTAAAGAAACGTGCTCTTTCAGAATTAATCTCGATGACTTTGGTATCGATACGACTGTCTTTGAGAATACCTAGTAGATAATAGGCAATTCTTCCAGCCCCGACGATGAGAAGGCTCTTCACAGCACGAGATTTGAAATAATTATGGAAGAGCATCATATCAACACGGTTACCAGTGACAAAGATTCTATCTTTATCCTGTATAGTCATGTCACCACTTGGAATGATAATTTGATGATCCCTCTCTATTGCACAGACAATGACATTGCCAAATTTTTTCCGAAAATCAGAAATGGGCATTTGGCAAAGACAGCTAGTGGATTTGACGACAAATTCCATGAGGCTAACGCGTCCACCAGCAAAGCGTTCGACAGAGAGGGCGTTGGGGAAGTCAATGATATTAGCGATGGCGCGGGCAGCCAAGAGCTCAGGGTTAACGATAAGAGAAAAACCGAGAATATTCTTTTCTTTGAAATAAGAGTTAGAATACTCAGGATTACGCACCCGAACGATAGTCTCTTTAGCCCCCATTTTCTTGGCTAGAACGGCTGCAATCATGTTTACTTCATCGTACTCAGTCAGGGCGATAAAGATGTCACAATCTTGGACGCTGGCTTGCTCAAGGATGGTAAAATCCGCCCCGTTACCAAGGATACCTATGATATCAAAGCGATTGACAATATGATTGAGGACGGCTTCGTCTTGTTCAATCAGCAAAACATCGTGCTTTTCTGCAACCAAGGAGCGACAGAGGGCAAAACCAACTTTTCCCCCTCCGACAAGGATAATTTTCATAATAAAACCTACTTTTTCATGATGTAACTATCATACCTTTTTTCAAGAAAAAATGCACCTACTAGCTAATAACAAGAGCTTTTAGTGAAAATTTGTTATAAGGTAAAACTATACCCTAACCAATTGAAATAGCTATTAGCGACTTTCTATGAAATATGGTATGATAAAGGGTACACAAGGAGACAAAATGAATAATAATTTATTGGTACTACAATCAGACTTTGGTCTGGTAGATGGTGCGGTATCGGCTATGATTGGAGTGGCTTTAGAAGAGTCTCCAACCTTAAAAATCCATCACTTGACGCACGATATCACGCCTTATAATATTTTTGAGGGGAGCTATCGTCTCTTTCAGACGGTGGATTACTGGCCTGAGGGAACGACTTTTGTATCGGTGGTTGACCCAGGTGTCGGTTCGAAACGTAAGAGCGTGGTTGCTAAGACTGCCAAAAATCAATACATTGTCACGCCAGATAATGGGACGCTTTCCTTTATCAAGAAACACGTTGGCATTGTAGCTATTCGTGAGATTTCTGAAGTGGCCAATAGACGTCAAAATACAGAGCATTCTTATACTTTTCATGGTCGAGATGTCTATGCCTATACTGGGGCTAAACTAGCAAGTGGTCACATTACTTTCGAGGAAGTGGGGCCAGAACTTAGTGTGGACCAGATTGTAGAGCTTCCAGTCGTAGAGACAATCATTGAGGATCATCTGGTGAAGGGAGCCATTGATATTCTGGATGTGCGTTTCGGTTCGCTTTGGACCTCTATCACACGAGAAGAATTTTACAAACTGGAACCAGAATTTGGTGACCGTTTTGAAGTGACTATTTATCATGCAGATATGCTGGTCTATCAAAATCAGGTCGTCTATGGCAAATCATTTGCAGATGTGAGAATTGGGCAACCCATCCTTTACATCAACTCTCTCTATCGTTTAGGTCTGGCTATCAACCAAGGTTCTTTTGCCAAGGCCTATAATGTAGGTGTCGGTTCATCTTGGACCATCGAAATAAAGAAAATAGAAGGATAAAATAGGAGAATAAATAGTATGGAAATCAAATTTACAATTAAACAAGTTGTTGCTGTCGGAATTGGCGCTGCCCTCTTTGTCGTCATCGGGATGATCAATATTCCGACCCCTGTTCCAAATACAAGCATCCAGCTTCAGTATGCGGTACAAGCGCTACTTTCTATTATTTTTGGACCGATTATCGGTTTGCTTGTCGGGTTGATTGGTCATGCAATCAAGGACTCTCTTGCTGGCTATGGTCTGTGGTGGACTTGGATTATCGCTAGCGGGCTCTATGGTCTAGTTGTGGGACTATTCAGAAAGTATGTTCGCGTGATCAATGGTGTCTTTGACTGGAAAGATATTCTTATTTTTAACCTCATTCAACTACTTGCAAATGCCCTTGTTTGGGGTGTCTTGGCACCACTTGGAGATGTTGTGATTTATCAAGAAGCAGCAGAAAAAGTATTTGCCCAAGGGATTGTTGCGGGAATTGCTAATGGTGTATCTGTAGCTATTGCAGGAACTCTTCTCTTGCTTGCCTATGCAGGAACTCAAACTCGTGCAGGAAGTTTGAAAAAGGATTAACATAAGGGAAAAGGCTGGGCAACCGGTCTTTTTCGATGTTTATAGACTAGTTAGGCAAGCAAGATATGATAGGACTCTTTTTGGAGCTAAGTTTTTAAGAAAAGAGACTGCAAGAAGGGCTTGATTTATGATAAAATAGAAGTCTAAGAAGCGAATGAAGAGAGTAAGATGAAAGAAGCTATAATTGAGTGGAAGGATTTCTCTTTCCGGTATGAAACACAACAAGAACCGACCTTGCAAGGAGTGGACTTGACTATTTATAAAGGAGAGAAAGTCTTAATTGTTGGCCCATCTGGGTCAGGTAAGTCTACCTTGGGTCAGTGTTTGAATGGGATTATTCCCAATATTTACAAGGGGCAGATGTCTGGAGAATTTTTGATCAAGGGGCAAGCAGCCTTTGATATGAGCATCTACGATAAATCTCATCTGGTCAGCACGGTTTTGCAGGATACAGATGGGCAGTTTATCGGCTTGTCCGTAGCAGAGGATTTGGCTTTTGCTCTGGAAAATGATGTGACAGCTCTAGATAAGATGAAAAATCGTGTTCATAAATGGGCTGAAAAGCTGGACCTTATTTCTTTACTGAATCAGCGTCCTCAGGATTTGTCTGGTGGACAAAAGCAGCGAGTTAGTCTAGCTGGTGTCTTGATTGATGAGAGTCCGATTCTTTTGTTTGATGAACCACTCGCCAATCTGGATCCCAAGTCAGGTCAGGATATTATTGAATTGATTGACCAGATTCATAAGGAGGAGGGGGCGACGACTCTTATTATCGAGCACCGTTTAGAGGATGTTCTGCATCGCCCTGTCGATCGGATTGTCTTGATAAACGATGGCCGTATCCTCTTTAATGGGAGCCCTGACCAGTTACTAGCGACTGATTTATTGATACAAAATGGAATTCGGGAACCCCTTTATCTAACCACTCTCCGTCAATTAGGTGTGGATTTAGTCAAGGAAGAACAGTTAGCAAATCTGGATAACATGTCTATCTCAAAAGGCCAGGTTCAGTTGCGGACGGAACTGGTAAAAGAGACACCAGATTTGCAGTCACTCTTTAAATTAGAGGATCTGTCTTTTTCTTATGATGATAGACCGATTTTAAAATCCCTACATTTAGATATTAAAAAGGGTGAAAAGATTGCCATTGTCGGAAAAAATGGAGCAGGGAAATCAACCCTAGCCAAGGCTTTAAGTGCTTTTATTCAGACGGAAGGCCGCTATCTTTGGGACGAACAGGATATCAAAGGAGATTCTGTTGCAGAGCGGGCGGAACGAGTAGGCTATGTGTTGCAAAATCCCAATCAAATGATTTCAACCAATATGATTTTTGATGAGGTGGCTTTGGGACTTCGTTTGCGAGGTGTGGACGAGAAGGAAATTGAAACGAAAGTCTATGAAACCTTGAAAATCTGTGGACTTTATGAATTCCGTAATTGGCCCATTTCTGCCCTTTCGTTTGGACAGAAAAAACGTGTCACTATTGCATCGATTTTGGTTTTGGGAGCTGAAATTATCCTCCTAGATGAGCCGACTGCGGGTCAAGACCAGAAGAACTATACTGAGATTATGGAATTTCTTGAAGAGTTGCATCAAAAAGGGCATACCATTGTCATGATTACTCATGATATGCAATTGATGCTGGATTATTCAGACCGAGCTCTTGTCATGGTGGATGGGGAATTGATTGCCGATACTGATCCAGCTAGTCTGTTGAGCAATCCTGAGTTGTTAGTAAAAGCCAATCTAAAAGAGACCTCTATCTTCAACTTGGCCAAGAAACTAGATGTGGATCCACTTGCTTTAACGGCATTTTACAAAGAAAGGAGAGAAGGATGCAAGCTAAATTAATTGGTTACCAGCATAGAGATACTGTGATTCATCGCTTGTCAGGAGCTGGGAAACTTCTCTTTTTCATTCTCGTGTCATTGGCGGCCATGATTAGCTATGATACCAGACTGCTTGTTCTGATTGCCATCTTTTCGGTCTTTCTCCTCTATCTGTCAGAAATCCGTTTTAAAGATGTTTCCTTTGTAGCCGTTTTTGCGACGGTATTTGCCGTTTTAAACGTCTTGATGGTCTATCTCTTTTCTCCCGAGTATGGGGTTGGACTTTACGGAGAGAGAAGTATGATTTGGCAGGGAATCGGTGCCTATACCCTAACCAGCCAGGAGCTCTTTTATCTGCTAAATTTGGCCATTAAGTATCTTTGCACCATTCCTCTGGCTATTATCTTTTTGATGACAACTCATCCTAGTCAGTTTGCATCCAGTTTAAATCAAATTGGTGTACCTTATAAGATTGCCTATTCTGTCAGTCTGACCTTGCGTTATATTCCAGATTTGCAGGAAGAATTCTTTACCATCAAGATGTCTCAGGAGGCGCGTGGGATGGAATTATCCAAGAAAGCTTCTCTTATGCAACGAATCAAAGGCAATCTGCGCATTATTACTCCCTTGATTTTTAGCTCGTTAGAACGCATTGATACCATCGCTACAGCCATGGAGCTTCGTCGCTTTGGAAAAGAGAAAAAACGCACTTGGTATAGTTATCAGGCCTTGAAAAAAGGAGACTATCTTACCTTGCTCTTGGCAGCTGTGTTTTTAGTAGCTAGTTTACTACTTATCTTGCAGAATCAGGGACGATTTTACAACCCTTGGAAATAGCTTGAAAAAATTGAAAAAATCAAGTCGTTTCTATTGACAATGATTCTGAAAGTGTTATACTAAGAAAGTAGTTTCGCTGATTTACTTCAAACCTGTTGTGAGGTAAGTTAACGATGCCTTAACCACGCTGTTTGCTGAGCTTGACTCCGGGCAGTGTGGCTATTTTTTTGCAATGGTGAAAGGAAGCAAGTCATGACAAATCACATTGTATTATTTGAACCTCAAATTCCACAAAATACAGGCAATATCGCGCGTACTTGCGCTGCGACCAATTCTCCCCTCCACATCATCAAGCCTATGGGCTTTCCTATTGATGATCGCAAGATGAAGCGGGCTGGATTGGATTATTGGGATAAGCTAGAGATTTATTTTTACGACAGTTTAGAGGATTTCCTGTCTCAGATGAAGGGAAAACTCTATCTGATTTCAAAATTCGCGGAAAAAGTCTATTCTGAGGTGGATTTATCGACTGATGAGGACCATTATTTTCTTTTTGGGCGTGAAGATAAGGGCTTACCTGAGGACTTTATGCGAGAACATCCTGAGAAGGCTCTCCGTATTCCTATGAACGATGAACACGTCCGCAGTCTTAATGTGTCTAATACCGTCTGCATGATTGTCTATGAGGCTCTCCGCCAGCAGAACTTTGCAGGTCTTGAGCTTGTTCATACCTATGAAGTGGATAAATTGAAATAAAAAATGAAAATGAACAAAATGCTTGCGCTTGCAAGCGTTTTTTGTTATGATAAAAGAGTCTTCAGGGCAGGGTGAGATTCCCGACCGGCGGTAAATTTGATTATCTATTTTAGTTTTCTCGTTGTTGTCTTGTCTCGATATACTTTAAGTATTATCTTCGACTGTGACGCCTAGATAAATCTAAAATATCTTAGCCAAATAAGTCCGCGAGCGCAAGCTGATGTGGTGAGATTCCACAACCGACAGTATAGTCTGGATGGGAGAAGACGAAAGAATGGCTTTGTCTGTTCTTATAGATTTATAGTCGAATTGTAACCGCTTGCTTTAGTTTGCTTTGATAAAGTGAGAGGGAACTTTTGGGATATAAAAAGTGAGAATAGATAGAGGAATCCTTTCTAACTTCTTCTGATTTTATAGAAAATTGGAGGAACCTGTTATGACAAACACACGTCGACTTTCGACCATTGCGATTCTATCAGCCATCTCATTTGTGCTGATGTACTTTGACTTTCCGCTTCTACCAGCGGCATCCTTCCTCAAGATCGAATTTAGTATCTTGCCAGTCCTTGTGGGTCTGGTGGTCATGGATTTGCCTGCTGCTCTAGGAGTTCTCTTGCTTCGCTCACTCTTGAAATTGCTTCTTAACAGTCAGGGAGTGAATACTTACATTGGTTTGCCAATGAATATCGTAGCTTTGGGAGTTTTTGTCATCGTATTTGCTTTGATTTGGAAAAAGGAACGGACACCCCTTCGTTTCCTACTAGGCTCTCTAGCTGGAACTATTGGCTTGACCGTGGCTATGTTGGTTCTCAACTATGTTTACGCTGTTCCTTTGTACGCTAAGTTTGCTAACTTTGATATTGGAAAAATTTTGGGACTTTCCAACTACCTAATGACTATGGTATTGCCTTTTAACTTGATTGAGGGTGTAATCTTTTCCGTTTCATTCTGGTTGTTGTATGTTCTCTTGAAACCAACCTTAAAACATTATGAAAGATAAACAAACATTTTTAATGAAGGGCAGTTTTGCCCTTTTACTTTTCGTTATTCTTGGCTATATGGTCAAATTTTATCCTGAAATGTTGATCAATTTTGACCAATCGATTCAGACTACCATTCGAGGAGACTTGCCAGATTACTTGACTATTCTTTTTCGAGCCATCACACGCTTGATTGATATTCCGGTGATTATCACTTGGGTGGTCATTACAGCCTTTGTCTTTTATCGTAAGAGATGGAAGATAGAAAGTTTCTTCATGCTGGGAAATCTGGCTTTGGCAGGTCTTTTAATCCTGACCTTTAAAAACATCTACCAGCGCCCACGCCCAGCTATCTTACATCTGGTAGAGGAGAAAGGATTTTCCTTTCCAAGTGGGCATTCTCTAGCAGTGACGCTGATGGTAGGAACTTTAATTATCATTCTCAGTCAACGGATTAAAAATCCAGTTTGGAGAAAAATCGTGCAAATCGTCCTTGGTATCTACCTAGTCAGTGTGCTGGTATCAAGGGTCTATCTAGGAGTTCACTACCCATCAGACGTCCTTGCCAGTCTCTGTGTCGGCTTGGGAGTCTTGTTTATCGAGTTTCCCTTCTATGACAAGCTCCGCTTCCAATGGCGATTTAAAGGCAAGCAGAAGTGATGAAAAAGATAAAAGATTATATAAATACAAACAGAAGGACATAAAATATATACTTGAAACATGTTTTGGAACTTGATATACTTTAATACATAAAGCAAGGAGGAAGAAAGTGTGGATATGTTGTTAGCGACACGCTTAAAAAATAAGAGAAAGGAATTAAAATTATCTCAAAAGGAATTGGCTGAGGGGATTTGTGAGCAAGGACAGATTAGCCGTATGGAGCAAGGTAAATACTCACCCGGGTCAGAATTACTCTTTCAGCTATCTAAGCGATTGAAGGTGAGTATGAATTATTTCTTTGAAGAGACTGAGGTTTCTAGTTTAGAAAATATTGACAAGTTTAAAGAACTATCTAAGAAGTTTTTGGATGAGAGGGAATATGAATCTCTCAAATACATTTATGAACTTGAAAAATCTAAACGTGCTCGTTTATCTGCTAAAGACCAGATTTATTTAGACTGGATTGATACGTTAGTTCAATTCCGTTATCTAAATCATCAAACAGAGGCAGTTGCGAAATTGGAAAAAATACTGTTATCTCTGAAAAAATCTGATTTTTACTATCTACAACTGGGAAATACCTTGGCTAATTTTTATTTTGATATGGGGCAGGAAGACACATATCAGGAGCTCTATCAACTTTTAAAAGAGAACATCCAGTCATTATCTGTCCATCATTTGGAACAATTAGAACTGATGATTAAATTCCGATATAACTATTGTAGATATTTGTGGTTGAATGAACGAACATCTGAAGCTATAGAAGAGATTACAGCAACAATAGCTATTTGTAAAAGATATAATAGCAGTTATCGATTAGCAGATTTGTATTGTTTATTGGGAAATATAAGCGTGGGCTTTGCTGAAAAGGATAGGATACTAGGTTTTTATCAAGTATCTTACCAGCTTTACAAGCATGAAGACAACCAGAGAATGATGCTGGAAATTGAGAAGGAAATGAAATTATTGGAAAGTGAAGATTAAGAAAAAGATTTGTATTTTTAGATAACTTTAATCCATATTTCTAAAAAAATAAGAAAATGATATAAAACTATTGACAAACTAAAATTGATGTGTTAGAATACCATCAATAGTTAAGGAGGTTTAGAAGATGAAAAGATCCCAAGTTGTCAAGCGATGTATATTAATTGCTTTATTGCTTCTATTTCTATTTAATGTGTTAAGTGGTTCTTTATCTGTAACAACTAGAGGAGTTGATCCAGGACCAGCATATGGAATTTCACTTTAAAGATATCCAATATATCGCTTCATAAACAGGATTGAGTTTTACTTTCAAAAATAAATCAGATTCTGATGGAGGATTTAGCCCTTAAGTGTTGTATTAGTGTATTGAGACTTCATTTATCTGGATGTTGAAGTTTTGCTTGTGAGATTTATCTAAAAAACTTTTTAACTATATTTATAAAGGCTTTATAGAATTTTCCTTTCCGGAAAAAGAATTCTAAATAAAATTGGGAGAATTACCATGGAAACATTGTCAAATCTTGAGATGTTACCAGTTGCACCTCTTCCTACGCAAGTAGAAAGATTATGTGACTTTACATGCTCGGTTACAGTCGGTTAGTCTTAAATGCTTTTAGAACCTCTTCTTATTGAAATGTTGATGTCTGCATATAAAATATTTCATAATTCTTTATAGTTTGACAGTTCATTTTTAAGAAGTTCAAGTTTAACAGGTGCTTTCATGTATTTAATCAATTGTAGATTATTTACGAAAGTTTAAGATAGTTTAAGATAGTTTAATTATATAGGAGAGGTGGGTTAGTCTACTTCTCCTTCTTTATATACGAGGAGTAATTAATGGATGTTCTTGAGAATTCAATACAACAATTTGATTCTAAAGTTAAGTATGTTTCTTCTGACTGGGTTTATTTTAGCTATAATAAGAATTTATCAGATTCGGGATGGAAAATTCACATAAGTTCACAAATGAAAGATGCGGTTAGTATCTTTACACTAGTAGCATCTTTTTTACGCGAAATTGAATGTTCATTTAAAGTTGTTAAGGATATTGAAAGTTTAAAAAAGATTAACTCTCCACGAGAAACGTCACCTATAGCCAATAAATTTATGGCAATTTATCCTGCAAATGACAAGCAAGCTCGTGAAATAATATTAGCGTTACGTGAGAAACTTGCTATATATTTTTCTCCAAGAATATTGTCTGATTTTCAATGTGGAAAATATTCACCACTGCACTATAGATTTGGTTCATTTAAAAAAATACAAGAATATGATGAAAAAAATCACAAAATTATTTATTTGTTGAAAAACGAGGAGGGGAATTGGGTAGAAGATGTTCGTAAAAATTTTCCTGTGATACCTGATTGGAAGGAGGATCTTTTTACTCCAGAAGAGAAGCAGGAGTTATTTGGAGAGATAGGGAAAATACCTGAGAATCATTTAATAAATAACTATAAATTTGAAATAATATTAAAAAAATCTAACAGAGGGAATGTATATAGAGCTAAAAAGAAAGATACTGGGGAAAAAGTTATTGTGAAACAAGTGCGCCCTTTTGTCAGCAACGATGTTGAGGGGAAGCATTTTGCTATCGATGAGATAAAAAATGAAGTTAATATGTTGAAGACATTAGATTCTCAGCTTTATACGGCAAACTTTATAGATGAGTTTGAAGTTGATGGAGACTATTTTGTTGTTCAAAGTTTTATTGAAGGATATAGTTATTTTGATTTAATTGGGGAAGAAAGGTTTTCTTATAGAACAAAATTAAAATTAATAGATAATTTAATATCAATTGTTAATTCTATTCATAGTTTAGGATATAAGATTGTAGACTTATCGCCTACAAATTTTATTTATAGAGAAGATGGTTCTATATTTTTAATAGATTTAGAGAATGTATCTCTGATAAAAGATGTACGACGATATGTAAAAACCCCTTTTATGGTAAATCCAGATAATGACCTATCTGAGAGTTCGATTAATCAAGATTATTTTGCTGTAGCCATGACTAGTTTTGCTATTTTGGTTGGTAGAACATTAGTTTTTTCGTCGGGAGACAATCTATACGATATTAGTTGTATTGATAAAATAAAACAAGCGTTACGAATCGCTAAAAATATGGAATATATATCAGAGAGTGTGTATTACTGGTTGATTTATCTGTTGAATTTAAGTGAAGCGAAAGAATCTACTAATATAATAAAGAAAATTAATGAAATTGAAATTTTGAATATTGATATGTCAGAGGTGGATTTTAATGTTAGTTGTTATGATTTTAAAAAGGAATCTGAGAAAGTAGCACATTTTATTTTATCACAAAATATTGATAGCACAGGTCGTCTTTTACCTTCAAATGAATTTGGAGAATTTGTTAACCCGATATCTTTTCAGCACGGACTGTCTGGTTATATAATATTTGTTACTCAATGTTTATCGTCTTCTGAACTGAAGTTAGTTAAGCAATGGGTTCAAAAGATAGAAATAACAAGAGGTAGCAAGAGTTATCTGTATCAAAATTCATTGTATTTTGGTGTGTCAGGATTTTTATGGGCTTTAATATTATTGTTTGAAAGAACAGGTGATATTTTTTATAAAAATAAAGCTACTAGTCTAGTAAATGAGATATTGTTAGATTATGACAACATTGGTAAGCAGGATTTTGTTTTAGGAAAGGCAGGTGTTTTGCTATCTCTTATGAGGTATTATGAGTTGGAAGAAACCGCCTATCTCGAAGAATTTATCCATACTGCAATTTCTGAACTTGAAGAGGAAATCGGTAAGGATTTTTCACAATATAATTCCTTGTTTGATTATAGTTTTGCTCATGGAAAAGCAGGAATAGCATATGTTTTGAATGAATATAAAATTTTATTTGATAGTAAGAAATATGATTCCATAATAAGTATTTTTACAGAAGAAATTGCAAAAATATTGTCACAAGAAATTTTGAAAAATAAAAATAGCTATAATAATTTAGAGCTATCTTGGTGTGATGGACTATCAGGATTGATTCTATATCTTTGTTTGGTCGAACCTCTAAAATACTCCAAGTTAATTTCGGAGGCTAGAGTGGTGATTCTTAACCACCACCTGAGTATGGAAACATGTTATTGCCATGGCATTGCTAGTCTGTTACAAACTTATGCGTATGTATTTGGATATAAAGATAAGAATGATATAGTTCAGTTGCTTCTTACTAAGTCTTTTAGAAAGTATGATGAACTTCTTGTTTTTCAAAGTGAGAATCGAAATTACGATTATTTTGATTTTGGTATTGGAACTTTGGGAATATATTGGGCACTGTTAGGATTTCAATTTCCTTTTGAACTGAAGAAGGAGGCAAACCAATGAATACTTTTTTGACCAATAAAAGTTATCGAATGTTGCTGATTAATCAATGGGTTTCGTCATTTGGTGATACGCTGTTTTATATTTCCTTTATTTCGTATGTATCGGAATATAAATTTGCTTCATTAGCTGTTCTTTGTATAACAGTTTCGGAGACTTTGCCACAGATTTCTCAGTTGTTCACAGGTGTTATTGCCGATTTTCAAAAAAATCGTGTTGCAAAATATATTGCTATATTGGCAAGTAAGTTTCTGCTTTATACTCTATTGACACTGTTTGTAGCGGATAAGAACTTCTCTATGGGGATGGTTCTCCTTATTTGCGGAATCAATCTTTTATCAGATACCATGAGTTATTTTGCAGGTGCTATGATTTCTCCTTTGTATGTGAGGATTATCGGAGATGATATGACAGATGCTATGGGGTTTAGACAGGCAACTGCTGGCGTAGTTAATATTCTCAGCAACCTTATAGGTGGAGTTTTGATTGGGGTTATCAGTCTTAAGATATTTGTAGGTTTGAATGCTTTGACCTTTCTTTTTGCACTGTTGGGTGTGGTGTTTATTCGTACTTCTTTGAGAGATATTGAGGGACAGATGGAGGTTGGTAAAAGATTAACCGCAAAATCTTTTGGAGAGCATTTCCTCCATTCAATGAAGATATTGTCAAGTTTTCCAGCAATTATCAAATTAATATTCATTGCAGCTATGAACCAAGTGATTTTAAGCATTATTACCCCTTTAACGACTTTGATGTTGATTCATCATCCATTTATCTTCTTTGACACTGGGAAATCCATTGCAGCATTGTCAGTGGTTATTTTTTCAGGAACGATTGTGGGAAGTTTTTTGAGTGGAGGTATCCTAAAAAATATTCCCATAAAAATGATTGTCTACTTTGAAGAAATTATGCATCTCTGTATTCTCTTTTCTTGGTTGACCAATCATTTCCTCCTTTTATTGGTAGTTGTCTTCTTATGCGCAGTTGCAGTAGGAATGATGGGGCCTCGGATTTTCAACCTTGTATTCTCGATGGTTCCAGAAGAAGTCATGGGAACCATCCAGTCAGTGCTTGGAGTATTCAATGTTGTTGTACCAGGAATTCTTAGCATGCTCATCGTTGCCTTAGCAAGTGCTACAAACCTAAAAATCACAGTGATTCCACTTTTTATTTTTGTATTGACTGCCTTATCAATTGTGAAAGCAATGAAAATAGAGTAATAGTAGTATGAACTACTGTCTCTTTTTGGGTGGGAGTGCATTATCCATCAGATGTCCTTGCCAGTCTCTGTCTGGGTTTGGGAGTTCTGTTTATCGAATTTCCCTTCTATGACAAGATCCGCTTCCAATGGCGATTTAAAGGTAAGCAGAAGTGAGTATCAAATTCCCTTGAGGAGAAAGAAATGAAAGTCAATATAAAAGATCTCCATCCGACTCAACTATATTTATCAGAAAAGAAGTTGCAAGATATTCAGATGCTTTATCAGTCTGTAGAACTAAACAATGTTGATCCAATTAGTATTCTTGCCTTTGGAAATTGCTTGTTGATTACAGATGGGCATCACAGGACTTATCAGGCTTTATTGGCAGGTCGGGATACGATTTCTGCTGAGTTTGATAGAGACGGCGGTGATGAACTATATCATCTCTATGCGCAAGCCTGCGAAGAAAGAAAAATTTACTCTGTTCTGGATTTAAAAAATCATATCTTAGCTCAAGATGAGTATGAAGCAAAATGGTATAACTGGTGTGATGGTTTTAACCAAGCAGCAACTCTTTTGTTGAAAAGGAAAGCAGATGAAACGGATTTTACAAATAGATAATGCACTGCGTCTTGTTCCTTATGATAAGGTCAATCATTGTGAAGAAGCTTTTGCTTGGTATCAGGATGTGAACTTGGTTTACCTCGTAGATGGGGTGAAGAGACCTTATAGTCCAGCGACCCTGGAAGCTATGTATTCTTATTTGGATAAGCATGGAGAGCTTTTTTGGATTGAAGTCAAGGAGAAGGGAGAATGGTTTCCAATTGGGGATGTTACACTATCTCAGGATAATCTCCCCATTGTGATTGGGAATTCCGCTTACCAACATCGAGGACTTGGAAAAAAGATTCTAAGTGCTTTGATTGAATTGGCTCGAGTAAAAGGATGGAAAGAATTGAGAGTCAGGGAAATCTACACCTACAATCATGCTTCTAGGAGGTGTTTCAAGTCGCTTGGATTTGTGGAAAATGGAGCAACAGAAAAAGGAATGAGTTTTATATTGAAAATAATCTAATCCTGTCACTTTCTCCCCCTTAACCTTTGACTATTCTGCAAAATTATCGTAAAATAAAGAGTAAATGATAAAATGAGGTCAGAGTCTGTTCGCTCTGGCGATAGTAGTATAAATGAGGAGAAACGCTTTGGAATTAGAAGTATTTGCTGGGCAAGAAAAAAGTGAACTATCTATGATTGAGGTAGCGCGTGCTATCTTGGAACTTCGTGGTCGCGATCATGAGATGCATTTTAGCGATCTTGTAAACGAAATTCAAAACTACCTTGGAACATCAAACAGCGATATCCGCGAAGCTTTGCCTTTGTTCTACACAGAGTTGAACTTTGACGGTAGCTTCATCTCACTTGGAGACAACAAATGGGGTCTTCGTTCATGGTATGGTGTGGACGAAATCGACGAAGAAATTATCGCTCTTGAAGAAAATGACGACGATGAAGTAGCACCAAAAGCTAAGAAAAAACGTGTCAATGCCTTCATGGATGGTGATTCAGATGCCATTGACTACAATGCGGATGATCCAGAAGACGAAGATGCATACGAAGCAGATCCTGCTCTTTCATACGATGATGAAAATCCAGATGATGAGAAAAACGAAGTGGAAGCTTATGATGCAGAAATCAACGAAATCGCTCCTGATGACTTGGGTGAAGACGTGGATCTCAACGAGGAAGATGACGAGTTCTCAGAAGATGATGCTGAAAACAGCGAGGAATAAGAGTTAGCTATTGACAATTATCCTATTTTTAGGTATCATATTGTTCGGGCACCTCTTTTAGAGGTCGGGGCTCCCTAGTTCTTAGGGAGCTATTTTTGTTTTTTTCAAGAAGTTATCTTCTTGTGTTTTATACTCAATGAAAATCAAAGAGCAAACTAGCCGCAGGTTGCTCAAAACACTGTTTTGAGATTGTAGATAAGACTGACAAAGTCAGGAACACATATCTACGGCAAGGCGACGTTGACGCGGTTTGAAGAGATTTTCGAAGAGTATTAGTTGTGAATCTGGTGCAGTTGTCCCAGATTATTCTTATTAGTAGGGTCTTGTTTTCTATCTCCCCTCGTAGTTAACAAGGCCTTGAGCATTTTAGAAAGAGGAATCTATGTCTACGAAATATATTTTTGTAACTGGTGGTGTGGTATCGTCTATTGGGAAAGGGATTGTTGCAGCGAGTCTAGGCCGTCTCTTGAAAAATCGTGGTCTCAAAGTAACCATTCAAAAGTTTGACCCTTATATCAATATTGATCCGGGAACTATGAGTCCTTACCAGCACGGGGAAGTTTTTGTGACAGATGACGGAGCTGAGACAGATTTGGACTTGGGTCACTATGAACGTTTCATCGATATCAATCTTAACAAATATTCCAACGTGACAACTGGTAAAATTTATAGTGAAGTTCTTCGTAAGGAACGCCGTGGAGAATACCTTGGGGCAACTGTTCAGGTTATTCCTCATATCACAGATGCTTTAAAAGAAAAAATCAAGCGTGCCGCTCTAACGACTGACTCTGATGTCATTATCACAGAGGTCGGTGGAACTGTTGGGGATATCGAGTCCTTGCCATTCCTAGAGGCCCTTCGTCAGATGAAGGCAGATGTGGGGGCGGATAATGTCATGTACATCCATACAACCCTCCTTCCTTACCTCAAGGCTGCTGGTGAAATGAAGACCAAACCAACTCAACACTCTGTAAAAGAATTGCGTGGATTGGGAATCCAGCCAAATATGTTGGTTATTCGTACAGAAGAGCCAGCTGGTCAAGGAATTAAAAACAAACTAGCCCAGTTCTGTGATGTGGCACCAGAAGCTGTCATCGAATCATTGGATGTTGAGCATCTCTACCAAATTCCACTGAACTTGCAGACACAAGGTATGGACCAAATTGTTTGTGATCATTTGAAATTAGACGCACCAGTAGCGGATATGACAGAATGGTCAGCCATGGTGGATAAGGTCATGAACCTCAAGAAACAAGTTAAAATTTCCCTTGTCGGTAAGTATGTGGAATTGCAAGATGCCTACATTTCTGTGGTTGAAGCCTTGAAACACTCTGGTTATGCCAATGACGCAGAAGTTAAAATCAATTGGATCAATGCCAATGATGTGACAGCAGAGAATGTGGTAGAGCTTTTGTCTGATGCGGACGGAATCATCGTGCCAGGTGGTTTCGGTCAACGTGGTACGGAAGGGAAAATCCAAGCTATCCGCTATGCGCGTGAGAATGATGTTCCAATGTTGGGAGTCTGCTTGGGAATGCAGTTGACATGTATCGAGTTTGCTCGTCACGTTTTGGGTCTTGAAGGTGCCAATTCTGCAGAGCTTGCACCAGAAACAAAATACCCTATCATTGATATCATGCGTGATCAGATTGACGTTGAGGATATGGGGGGAACCCTTCGTTTGGGACTTTATCCATCTAAGTTGAAACGTGGCTCTAAGGCAGCGGCTGCTTATCACAATCAAGAAGTGGTGCAACGCCGTCACCGTCACCGCTATGAGTTTAACAATGCCTTCCGTGAGCAGTTTGAGGCAGCAGGCTTTGTCTTTTCAGGAGTTTCTCCAGACAATCGTTTGGTCGAAATCGTGGAAATTCCTGAAAATAAATTCTTTGTAGCGTGTCAGTATCACCCTGAACTGTCAAGCCGTCCAAATCGTCCAGAAGAACTCTACACTGCCTTTATTACTGCAGCAGTTGAGAACAGCAATTAGCAAAATCAGAACCTTTGAGAACAATCTCAGAGGTTTTTTTGCATACGATGGATATTGCAGTATATCTGAGTTAGGCGTCCTCTGTGTGTACCTGCTACCCTTGAAATCAATAGCGACTCCCTCTTGCCCTGTGCTAGTGAATGGATTTATCAGTATATTGAAATGAAATAAAATCTGAACAAATTAAATTCGGAAAGCCAAATCAATTTATAGAAATATTTTAGCAGTCAAGGTGTACTGTTATAGATTCAATACACTATACTTTTTTAATTTAATCCACTATATCTGCAGAATGCTCTTTCAGTTTCATTCAGCCTAGTCTTGCTTAGGAAAAAGTAAAAAGCCATCCAATTATGATGGATAGCTTCTTGGTTCTTAGATTTGTTCTGCAAAAACCTTTTCAGCAAGGTTCATAGCGTGGTCTGATACACGAGTGTAGTGTGAGATGATGTCGATAAAGTTGACCCCAGCTTGTGTTGAACATTCGCCCTTGTTGAGGCGTTTGATGTGAGTTTTTCTGAGAACACGTTCTATCTTATTGATTGCTTCATGGCGTTCTACAAGACTGCGTGCTTTTTCAATATCATTGTTTTCCACACTGTACAGAGCATCTTTGATAAAGTCACTAGTTTGACGGTAAACTTCCTCTAATTCTTTCAAGGCGGCATCAGAAAATTCAACATTTTTCCGTTGAAGATAGTCAGTCAGATTGAGTAGAGCCTCCGCGTGGTCTCCAATCCGTTCCAAATCACGGGAGGAATCAAGGATATTGGTGAGCACTTCGCTTTCTTTTTGACTGAGAGCTTCGCTTGAAAGGGCAATGAGATAACGTGTTAATTGCTCATCGATGGTGTTAATGGCTTCTTCGGTTTTATGCCCTTTTTCAGCAACTTTTTCATCCAAGTCAATGATATACTTATAGGAAAGGTCAAAGGCTTTAGCAGCGTAGTTTCCTAAGTGCAAGAGCTCTTTCTTAGCATTTCCGAGAGCGATAGATGGGGCTTGTTTGATGAAATGCTCATCAAGATATAAGGGTTCATATTTGACAACCTCGTCCTCTCCAGGAATAATCTTGGTTACAAAGTAAGCCAGAGCTCCGATAAATGGAAATTGGACAATGGTGTTGGTAATATTAAAGGTTCCGTGAGCAAAGGCGATGGTCATTTCCGGTGCTAGATTTAGCGTAGATTCAAACCAATGAATCAGGGCTGTAAAAGGAACTAGAAAAATAACGCAGACGACTGTTCCGATAACGTTGAAGGCAACATGAGCTCCTGCTACCCGTTTAGCTGCAATATTAGCACCTAAAGAGGCAATGATGGCTGTAATGGTTGTCCCGATATTGTCACCAAATAGAACTGGCAAAGCTCCTTGCAGGTCAATGAGATTGCTGGCGTAGAGGTTTTGTAAAATCCCGATGGTAGCCGAGGAAGCTTGAATCAGTAAGGTCAAGCCGGTACCGACAAAGACACCCAAAACAGGATTTTTACTTAGCTCAATCATATAGTCCTTAAAGACCTGTAAATCCTTGAGTGGAGCCATTGCGCCGCTCATGAGATTGAGGGCAAAAAAGATACCACCGACACCAAAGAGGATGCGTCCGATATTATTGACTGTACGATTTTTTGTAAAGAAGAGGCAGACAGCACCGATAAAGAGCATAGGCAGGGCATAGTCACCTAGTTTAAACCCAATAAGAAAGGATGTGACTGTTGTCCCAATATTAGCCCCCATGACAATCCCGATAGCCTGACGTAAGGTTAGGAGACCGGCACTGACCAGGCCGACTGTGATAACTGTTACACCAGAACTAGACTGAATTAGAGCAGTCATCCCAATACCAACCAGAACTCCAAAGAAAGGATTACTAGTATATTTGTCAATGTAAAAACGAAGGCGATCTCCAGCAGCTTGTTGCAAACCGTCTCCCATGGTCTTGATACTATACAAGAATAGTCCCAGACCACCTAAAAAGTGAAATAAAATTTCCTGCCAATTGATGGACATTTCTTTTTCCTCCGAAAAATAATAACGGAATATCTCCTATTCTATTTTAAAGGATAAAAGTAAATCTAACAAGTGTTAAGCTAAGATTTTAGAAAGAAAATTCGTGAGAAAAAGAAAAAATAATCTACTCTAACATGCCACAAAGATTAAATATCGAAAAATCTTGTGAAATCTTTCCTTATATTTCCAAAGTGTGATATAATAGTTTCGAATAAAATAAATAAAGGGGTTTTTGTAACATGGCAAAACTTACTGTTAAAGACGTTGACTTGAAAGGTAAAAAAGTCCTCGTTCGTGTTGACTTCAACGTACCATTGAAAGATGGCGTAATCACTAACGACAACCGTATCACAGCAGCTCTTCCAACTATTAAGTACATCATCGAACAAGGTGGACGTGCAATTCTTTTCTCTCACCTTGGACGTGTGAAAGAAGAAGCTGATAAAGCTGGTAAATCACTTGCTCCTGTAGCAGCAGACTTGGCAGCAAAACTTGGTCAAGATGTTGTGTTCCCAGGTGTCACTCGTGGTGCTGAATTGGAAGCAGCTATCAACGCTCTTGAAGATGGACAAGTTCTCTTGGTTGAAAACACTCGTTACGAAGATGTTGACGGCAAAAAAGAATCTAAAAACGATCCTGAACTTGGTAAATACTGGGCATCACTTGGAGATGGTATCTTCGTAAACGATGCATTCGGTACAGCTCACCGTGCACACGCATCTAACGTTGGTATCTCAGCAAACGTTGAAAAAGCAGTTGCTGGTTTCCTTCTTGAAAACGAAATTGCCTACATCCAAGAAGCAGTTGAAACTCCAGAACGTCCATTCGTAGCGATCCTTGGTGGTTCAAAAGTATCTGACAAGATTGGTGTTATCGAAAACTTGCTTGAAAAAGCTGATAAAGTCCTTATCGGTGGTGGTATGACTTACACATTCTACAAAGCACAAGGTATCGAAATCGGTAACTCACTTGTAGAAGAAGACAAATTGGATGTTGCGAAAGCTCTTCTTGAAAAAGCAAACGGTAAATTGATCTTGCCAGTTGACTCAAAAGAAGCTAACGCATTTGCTGGCTACACTGAAGTGCGTGACACTGAAGGTGAAGCAGTTTCTGAAGGCTTCCTTGGTCTTGACATCGGTCCAAAATCTATCGCTAAATTTGATGAAGCTTTGACTGGTGCCAAAACAGTTGTATGGAATGGACCTATGGGTGTATTTGAAAACCCAGACTTCCAAGCTGGTACAATCGGTGTGATGGACGCTATCGTGAAACAACCAGGCGTTAAATCAATCATCGGTGGTGGTGACTCAGCTGCCGCAGCAATCAACCTTGGACGTGCAGACAAGTTCTCATGGATCTCTACTGGTGGTGGAGCATCAATGGAACTTCTTGAAGGTAAAGTTCTTCCAGGACTTGCAGCCTTGACAGAAAAATAAGATTAACTAAATGAATCAAAGAAGAGAGGGATGAAAGTTCCTCTTTTCTTTTACTGAAAATAAAAACGCTTCCTCTCAACTATTCCTCATAAAATCACCCAAATTATGATAAAATGGAAATAGAAAGTTGAGATTATGAGTTATTTTAAAAAATATAAATTCGATAAATCCCAGTTCAAACTTGGTATGCGAACCTTTAAAACAGGTATTGCTGTTTTTCTAGTTCTCTTGATTTTTGGCTTTTTTGGCTGGAAAGGTCTTCAAATCGGTGCTTTGACAGCCGTTTTTAGCCTGAGGGAGAGTTTTGATAAGAGTGTTCATTTTGGGACTTCGCGTATTCTAGGAAATAGTATCGGTGGCCTCTATGCCCTAGTCTTCTTCCTATTAAATACCTTTTTCCACGAAGCTTTTTGGGTGACCTTAGTTGTTGTCCCAATCTGCACCATGTTAACCATTATGACAAATGTAGCCATGAATAACAAAGCAGGGGTTATTGGTGGTGTAGCGGCTATGTTAATCATTACCCTATCGATTCCGAGTGGTGAAACAATTTTGTACGTGTTTGCGCGTGTATCAGAAACTTTTATGGGGGTTTTTGTCGCAATCCTCGTAAATTACGATATTGACCGTATTCGACTCTTTTTAGAGAAAAAAGAAAAATAATGTTACATTTTATAACATTATCAATTGACGTTTGTCTTTTTTTAGACTATAATAGACAGAAAGAAGGAAATTGTAAATGAAGGAAAAAGAATTTCGCCGAAATATGGCTGTTTTTCCTATCGGCAGTGTTATGAAGTTGACCGATCTATCGGCGCGTCAGATTCGTTATTATGAAGATCAAGAGTTGATTAAACCTGATCGAAACGAAGGGAACCGTCGCATGTATTCCTTGAATGACATGGATCGTCTGCTTGAAATCAAAGATTATATCTCTGAAGGTTATAATATCGCTGCCATTAAGAAAAAATATGCTGAACGTGAAGCGAAATCCAAGAAAGCGGTGAGTCAGACTGAGGTGCGTCGCGCACTTCACAATGAACTCCTCCAACAGGGTCGCTTTGCTTCAGTACGGTCACCTTTTGGTCGCGGTTAGGTAACCGCAAGTAGTCATACATTAAGGAGAAAACTCATGCCAATCACAGCTGCAGATATTCGTCGTGAAGTCAAGGAAAAAAATGTTACCTTTATTCGTCTTATGTTCTCAGATATTTTGGGAACCATGAAAAACGTCGAAATTCCTGCTACAGATGAACAGTTAGATAAAGTCTTGTCAAACAAGGCTATGTTTGATGGATCTTCTATTGAAGGTTTTGTACGTATCAATGAGTCAGATATGTACTTGTACCCAGACTTGGATACATGGACAGTCTTCCCTTGGGGAGATGAAAATGGAAGTGTTGCAGGTTTGATCTGTGATGTCTATACAACAGAAGGTGAACCATTTGCAGGTGACCCTCGTGGCAATTTGAAACGAGCTCTTCGTCACATGGAAGAAGTAGGATTCAAATCTTTCAACCTTGGTCCAGAGCCAGAATTCTTCCTATTTAAGTTGGATGAAAATGGAGACCCAACACTTGAAGTGAATGACAAGGGTGGCTACTTTGATTTGGCGCCTACTGACCTTGCGGACAATACACGTCGTGAGATTGTCAATGTCTTGACCAAAATGGGATTTGAAGTAGAAGCAAGTCATCACGAGGTTGCGGTTGGACAACATGAGATTGACTTTAAATATGATGAAGTCCTCCGTGCTTGTGATAAGATTCAAATCTTTAAACTTGTTGTTAAGACCATTGCTCGCAAACATGGACTTTACGCAACCTTTATGGCCAAACCAAAATTTGGTATTGCTGGATCAGGTATGCACTGTAATATGTCCTTGTTTGATGCTGAAGGAAATAACGCCTTCTTTGATCCAAATGATCCAAAAGGAATGCAGTTGTCAGAAACGGCCTACCATTTCCTTGGTGGTTTGATCAAACATGCTTACAACTATACTGCCATCATGAACCCAACGGTTAACTCATATAAACGTTTGGTTCCGGGTTATGAAGCGCCTGTTTACATTGCTTGGGCTGGTCGTAACCGTTCACCACTTGTGCGCGTGCCTGCTTCACGCGGTATGGGAACTCGTCTTGAGTTGCGTTCGGTGGATCCAATGGCAAACCCATATATTGCTATGGCAGTTCTTTTGGAAGTTGGTTTGCATGGTATTGAAAATAAAATCGAAGCACCAGCTCCTATCGAAGAAAATATCTACATCATGACAGCAGAAGAGCGTAAAGAAGCTGGAATTACAGACCTTCCATCAACCCTTCACAACGCATTGAAGGCTTTAACAGAGGATGAGGTTGTCAGAGCAGCTCTCGGAGATCACATCTACACTAGCTTCCTTGAAGCCAAACGAATCGAATGGGCAAGTTATGCAACCTTCGTTTCACAATGGGAAATTGATAATTATTTAGACCTTTACTAATACTAATATAGAAGAAAGATTGCCTGAGGGTGATCTTTTTTCTTGTGTTTTATATTGAGGTGTGATACATTTTATATAACGAGATGCGATATATCGAACTGAATAGGAGGTGGTTATACATGGAATTAACGGATAAGATCCGTCGAGTTTATCTTCCGATGACGGAAACAGGTTTTTATATCTTGTTCTGTCTGCAGAAGGAGAATCATGGATATGGTATTACACAAAAGGTCAAGGAGATGACAGATTCGCAAGTCTTGATTAGTCCTGGAACTATGTATGGAACCTTGTCAAAGATGGAAAAGGATGGTTTGATTTCCTTTGTTCGCGAAGAGGAAAAACGTAAAATCTATCAGATAACAGACTTGGGACGCAAAGTATTAGATATTGAATTGAAACGTATTAAACGGCTCTATAGAAACAGTCGGGAGGAAGTATGATGGAAAAGAAAGTTGTTTATCGACTTTTTACAATTGCGGATTATGAGAGGGAGGCTCTATACTTTAGAGAAATGCATGCTAAGGGTTGGAAACTTAGGAAAGTAAGCTATTCTATCTTATTGTTTGCAGTTAAGTATACCTTTGAAAAGTGTCACCCTGAGCAAGTGTCTTATCAGTTGGACTTTTATCCCATGAAAAAATCAGAGAGAGCCTCCTATTTACAATTATTTAAAGACTGTGGCTGGGAGCATATTACAGACTTTAATGGTTTTTCCTACTTTAGAAAACTTCATTCTGGAATTGAGTCGGATGCCGAGTTTGAAATTTATAATGACGTGGCCGGGAAGTTAGCTATGCTCAAACGGATTTTAACGAGGCGGATGTTTCCTATTTTGCTTCTCTTTTTAGCTCTACTACCGGTTTTCTCAAAGTTTGTCAGTGGAGGTAGTTCTTTCAGTTGGGAAATGTTTTTGATTGTTATAATAGATGGTGTTTTATTGATAGTTTTTGCGATTCAGATTTCTTATATTTTTTGGAGATTGAATCAAAAGTGGAAAGAATTATCTAATAAATAACACCAGGCGTGTTTTCTAATTTTGGGGTAAGACAATGAATAGCAGAGTAGAATTTCGGATTTTCACCATTGTTGCTTTGGACAAGGAAGAAGAATATTTACATGAGATGCACTTGAAAGGTTGGAGGTATAGAAGGAGTCGTTTTGGTTTGTTCTATTTTGACCAATGTCAACCAGACGATGTCATCTACTGTATCTATGATTCTAGATTTCTTAAAAAGCATCAGCATGAACTGCAAGATTTTAGAAATAGAGGTTGGGAATTGATAGGAGCAGGTTCTTGTTCAATTCTTCGTAAATCGTCTTCTGATTTACTTCCAGAGGATCAAGTCTGTATGAGTAATAATCTCAGGTGGGAAGTTATGCGATATAGACTTCGTTCATGTGCAGCTACTTTCTTAGGAGGTTTTGTTGTTTGTATGAGTTCGTTTAGAGAAGAACTGTCGCAATCTTTCTTTGTCATTTTTGCTCTATATGCCTTTATGATTTCTTATCTAATCCATGGTTTTTTCAGACTTAAAAGGAAATACCAAGTAGATGGAAGGTAGGGTTCTAGGTCTTTAGACTGATTTTTAGCACTCTTGATAAAAGAGTGCTAATTTTTTGAGTTTTTGTCTTGACATTCTCTTTTAAGGGTGTATAATAGAATCATAAGTTAGCACTTGAGTGTGTCGAGTGCTAATTGATCAGACAGAGAGGAGTGATGAGGTGGTTACAGAGCGTCAGCAGGATATTTTAAATCTGATTATTGACATCTTTACCAAAACGCACGAACCTGTCGGATCCAAAGCCTTGCAAGAGTCTATTAACTCTAGCAGTGCAACCATTCGTAATGACATGGCGGCTCTAGAAAAGCAAGGGTTGCTTGAGAAAGCTCATACTTCAAGCGGTCGGATGCCAAGTGTTGCTGGTTTTCAGTACTATGTGAAACACTCACTGGATTTTGACCGACTGGCTGAAAATGAGGTTTATGAGATTGTCAAAGCCTTTGATCAGGAATTCTTCAAATTGGAGGATATTCTGCAAGAGGCTGCTAACCTGCTGACAGACTTGAGTGGCTGTACGGTAGTAGCACTGGATGTTGAGCCGAGCAGGCAACGTTTGACAGCCTTTGATATCGTTGTTTTGGGGCAACATACAGCCTTGGCAGTATTTACCCTAGACGAGTCACGAACGGTTACCAGTCAGTTTCTGATTCCAAGGAACTTTTTGCAGGAGGATTTGCTGAAACTGAAGAGCATCATTCAGGAACGTTTCCTCGGCCACACCGTTCTAGATATTCACTACAAGATTCGGACGGAGATTCCTCAGATTATCCAGCGTTACTTTACAACAACGGATAATGTTATCGATCTCTTTGAACACATTTTTAAGGAAATGTTCAACGAAAACATTGTGGTGGCGGGCAAGGTTAATCTCTTGAATTTTGCTAATCTAGCAGCCTATCAGTTCTTTGACCAACCGCAAAAGGTGGCTCTGGAGATTCGTGAGGGGTTGCATGAGGATCAGATGCAAAACGTCCGTGTTGCAGACAGTCAAGAGTCCTGTCTAGCTGACCTAGCGGTGATTAGTAGCAAGTTCCTCATTCCTTATCGGGGAGTTGGAATTCTAGCCATTATCGGTCCTGTTAATCTGGATTACCAACAGCTAATCAACCAAGTCAATGTGGTCAACCGTGTTTTGACCATGAAGTTGACAGATTTTTACCGCTACCTCAGCAGTAATCATTACGAAGTACATTAAGATTGAAATCATTAAAGGAGGCGAAAATGGCCCAAGATATAAAAAATGAAGAAGTAGAAGAAGTCCAAGAAGAGGAAGTTGTGGAAACGGTAGAAGAAACAACTCCTGAGAAGTCTGAATTGGACTTGGCAAATGAACGTGCAGATGAGTTCGAAAACAAATACCTTCGCGCTCATGCAGAAATGCAAAATATCCAACGCCGTGCCAATGAAGAGCGTCAAAACTTGCAACGTTATCGTAGCCAGGATTTGGCAAAAGCGATTCTCCCTTCTTTGGACAACCTTGAGCGTGCACTCGCAGTTGAAGGTTTGACAGATGATGTGAAGAAGGGCTTGGAAATGGTGCAAGAAAGCTTGATTCACGCTTTGAAAGAAGAAGGAATCGAAGAAATCGCAGCTGACGGCGAATTTGACCATAACTACCATATGGCCATCCAAACTCTCCCAGCAGACGATGAACACCCAGCAGATACCATCGCCCAAGTTTTCCAAAAAGGCTACAAACTCCATGACCGCATCCTACGCCCAGCCATGGTAGTAGTGTATAACTAGGCTAGAGAACTTAAAAAACTTGTCCGAAATGACAATAAACTATGAAGAAAGATAAAATATGTTTGGCTTTGCAATAGTGAGCGAAGCGAACCAAAGACGATACTCTTCGCCGTGGCGCTATTTGCGCAAACTTTGAGACCCTAGGCTCAAAGTTTAGTCAAAGAGATTGACGAAGTCAAGCTCTGACGGCGCCGCCACTTAAGAAGAGTATCTAAAAGAAAAATAGAATATAAAATTTAAGGAGAAAAACACATGTCTAAAATTATCGGTATTGACTTAGGTACAACAAACTCAGCAGTAGCAGTTCTTGAAGGAACTGAAAGCAAAATCATCGCAAACCCAGAAGGAAACCGTACAACTCCATCTGTAGTGTCATTCAAAAATGGTGAAATCATCGTTGGTGATGCTGCAAAACGTCAAGCAGTTACAAACCCAGATACAGTCATCTCTATCAAATCTAAGATGGGAACTTCTGAAAAAGTTTCTGCTAACGGAAAAGAATACACTCCACAAGAAATCTCAGCTATGATTCTTCAATACTTGAAAGGTTATGCTGAAGACTACCTTGGTGAAAAAGTGACTAAAGCAGTTATCACAGTTCCAGCTTACTTCAACGATGCTCAACGTCAAGCAACCAAAGACGCTGGTAAAATCGCTGGTCTTGAAGTAGAACGTATTGTCAACGAACCAACAGCAGCAGCCCTTGCTTACGGTTTGGACAAGACTGATAAAGAAGAAAAAATCTTGGTATTTGACCTTGGTGGTGGTACATTCGACGTATCTATCCTTGAATTGGGTGACGGTGTCTTCGACGTATTGTCAACTGCAGGGGACAACAAACTTGGTGGTGACGACTTTGACCAAAAAATCATCGACCACTTGGTAGCAGAATTCAAGAAAGAAAACGGTATTGACTTATCTACTGACAAGATGGCAATGCAACGTTTGAAAGATGCTGCTGAAAAAGCGAAGAAAGACCTTTCTGGTGTAACTTCAACTCAAATCAGCTTGCCATTTATCACTGCTGGTGAGGCTGGACCTCTTCACTTGGAAATGACTTTGACTCGTGCGAAATTTGATGATTTGACTCGTGACCTTGTAGAACGTACAAAAGTTCCAGTTCGTCAAGCCCTTTCAGATGCAGGTTTGAGCTTGTCAGAAATCGACGAAGTTATCCTTGTTGGTGGTTCAACTCGTATCCCAGCCGTTGTAGAAGCTGTGAAGGCTGAAACTGGTAAAGAACCAAACAAATCAGTAAACCCTGACGAAGTAGTTGCTATGGGTGCTGCGATCCAAGGTGGTGTCATCACTGGTGATGTCAAAGACGTTGTCCTTCTTGACGTAACACCATTGTCACTCGGTATTGAAACAATGGGTGGTGTCTTTACAAAACTCATCGACCGTAACACAACAATCCCAACATATAAATCACAAGTCTTCTCAACTGCGGCAGACAACCAACCAGCCGTTGATATCCACGTTCTTCAAGGTGAACGCCCAATGGCAGCAGATAACAAGACTCTTGGACGCTTCCAATTGACAGATATTCCAGCTGCACCTCGTGGAATTCCTCAAATCGAAGTAACATTTGACATCGACAAGAACGGTATCGTGTCTGTTAAGGCCAAAGACCTTGGAACTCAAAAAGAACAAACAATTGTTATCCAATCTAACTCAGGTTTGACTGATGAAGAAATCGACCGCATGATGAAAGATGCAGAAGCAAACGCTGAAGCAGATAAGAAACGTAAAGAAGAAGTTGACCTTCGTAACGAAGTAGACCAAGCTATCTTTGCAACTGAAAAGACTATCAAGGAAACTGAAGGAAAAGGTTTCGACGCAGAACGTGACGCTGCCCAAGCTGCCCTTGATGACCTTAAGAAAGCTCAAGAAGACAACAACTTGGACGAAATGAAAGCAAAACTTGAAGCATTGAACGAAAAAGCTCAAGGCCTTGCTGTGAAACTCTACGAACAAGCCGCAGCAGCCCAACAAGCTCAAGCAGGAGCAGAAGGTGCACAAGCAACAGGAAACGCAGGCGATGACGTCGTAGACGGAGAGTTTACGGAGAAATAAGATGCAAAGCCCGTTAAAACCTCACAGTGAAAATAGGAAATCTGACGCAGAAACTTTAGTTTCTAGAAAGATTTGTCTTTTTCACCAAGAGGTTAGGGCGTGCTCGATTTAGCATTACTAGTTTGATTTTTAAAACTCGAACGTCGTAATGATAAGAAGAAATCCAGAGGTTGCAACCCAGCCTCTGTTTTTCGATAAAAAGGACCTGAACCTAATTTATTTAGGGTTTGTCTTGTCAATATATAAAGAAAGGAATTGAACCTGACCTAAATCGAGGTTTGGTTCACAACATCAATAGAAAGGAACAAAGGTGTTCAGGGAATTGAACACGGGCTACGGACTGTGCCAAAAAGATAGTTTTTTCTAGGACGCAAGCGTCCGTCGTCAAAACTCCTAGATGGCTGTGTCCGTTTGACGCCCTTTGTATCTTGAATTATGAACAATACTGAATTTTATGATCGTCTGGGGGTGTCAAAAAACGCTTCGGCAGACGAGATCAAAAAGGCTTATCGTAAGCTTTCTAAAAAATACCACCCAGATATCAACAAGGAGCCTGGTGCTGAGGAAAAATACAAGGAAGTTCAAGAAGCATATGAGACTTTGAGTGACGACCAAAAACGGGCTGCCTATGACCAATATGGTGCTGCAGGCGCCAATGGTGGATTTGGAGGCTTCGGTGGTGGAGCTGGCGGTTTCAACGGGGCAGGTGGCTTCGGTGGTTTTGAAGATATCTTCTCAAGTTTCTTCGGCGGAGGCGGTACTTCACGCAATCCAAATGCTCCTCGTCAGGGGGATGACCTCCAATACCGTGTGAATTTGACCTTTGAAGAAGCTATTTTTGGAGCTGAAAAAGAAGTCAAATATAACCGTGAAGCTAGCTGTCGTACATGTAATGGCTCAGGTGCTAAGCCAGGAACAAGTCCAGTCACTTGTGGACGCTGTCATGGTGCTGGTGTCATTAACGTCGATACACAGACTCCGCTTGGTATGATGCGTCGCCAAGTAACCTGTGATGTCTGTCATGGTCGCGGAAAAGAAATCAAAGATCCATGTACAACTTGTCACGGAACAGGTCATGAAAAACAAGCCCATAGTGTACATGTAAAAATCCCTGCTGGTGTGGAAACTGGTCAACAAATTCGCCTAGCCGGTCAGGGTGAAGCAGGATTTAATGGTGGACCATACGGTGACTTGTATGTAGTAGTTTCTGTGGAAGCCAGCGACAAGTTTGAACGTGAAGGCACGACTATCTTCTACAATCTCAACCTCAACTTTGTCCAAGCCGCTCTTGGTGATACAGTTGATATCCCAACTGTTCACGGTGATGTTGAATTGGTTATCCCAGAGGGAACTCAGACTGGTAAGAAATTCCGTTTACGTGGTAAGGGAGCTCCGAGTCTTCGTGGTGGTGCTGTTGGTGACCAATACGTTACCGTTAATGTCGTAACACCGACAGGCTTGAACGACCGTCAAAAAGTAGCCTTGAAAGAATTCGCAGCTGCAGGTGATTTAAAAGTCAATCCAAAGAAAAAAGGCTTCTTTGACCATATTAAAGATGCCTTTGATGGAGAATAAAGTAAAAAGAGCCGATGAGCTCTTTTTGTTTATAGATTTTTTAAGACTTTCCTTAAGTAATGACGGACGGTAGCGCCCTTCTTCGAAGTTCCATACCTAAACTTTGAGCCTAGGTCTCAAAGTTTCCGAACACCTGAAACCAAGCTATTTCAGGTGTTTTCATTACGGCGGAAAGTCTGGGAAAGTCTTCGATTTAGTTATGAAACGGTGAATGATACTCTTCAAAAATCTCTTCAAACCACGTCAGCGTCGACTTGTCGTACTCAAGTACTACCTGCGTCTAGCTTTCTAGTTTGCCCTTTGATTTTTATTGAGTATGAGTTTTCTAAATTATGATGTATAGTTGATGGGATATAACTTGTTTACCTTTTAAAAAAGAGCCGATTGGCTCTTTTTACTTATCTTTAAGTTCCTGTGTTTCTTTGATCACAGCTAGTCTAGTCTGGATATCTTTTTCCAAGACCTTAAACTTGTAAGTCAGGTCTTCTTGGTATTCCTTGATGAGTTCTTTTTGTTGGTCGATGATTTGCAGGCTGTTTTGGATAATATCCACATCATCCTTGATAGCTTGAACGCGGTCAGTGGTATTCAAGACTTCATCTGTGATGGTTTGGCGATTTTTTGTGATCAGATAACTTCCAGCTGCAGCTCCTGCAAATAACAGTAGGTTGGATAATTTCATGGCAACTCCTTAGGCGTTTTTGATAGTTTCAGCAACTTGAGCAAGTTTGTCAAAGTCTGGTTCGTGGGCGATAAAATCAATCTTGAGGTCATCGTCTGCACTGTAGCGAGGCACGAGGTGAACGTGGGTATGAAAGACGGTTTGTCCTGCGATTTCTTCACAGTTGGCAATGATATTCATACCAGCAGCCTTGGTAGCTTTCATGACTTTTTGAGCTACTTTTGGTACTTGGGCAAAGAGTTGGCTGGCGCTAGTAGCGTTCATTTCCAAAAGATTGCGATAGTGTTCTTTTGGCACGACCAAGGTATGTCCTGGTGTCACTTGAGAGATATCAAGAAAGGCAAGAACCTGCTCATCTTCGTATACTTTTGAAGCAGGAATTTCCCCTGCGATGATTTTACAAAAAATGCAATCTGACATAAAATCTACCTCTACTGTATTGAATTTTGATATAATATAGCTACATTATACCAGATTTGGAGAAAATATGTTAGAAATTAAAAACCTGACAGGTGGTTATGTTCATGTCCCTGTCTTGAAAGATGTGTCCTTTACTGTTGAAAGTGGGCAGTTGGTCGGTTTGATTGGTCTCAATGGTGCTGGTAAATCGACGACTATCAATGAGATTATCGGTCTGTTGACACCTTATAGTGGTTCCATCAATATCAATGGCTTGACCTTGCAAGAAGACGCGACTAGCTACCGCAAGCAGATTGGCTACATTCCTGAGACACCTAGTCTGTATGAGGAATTGACCCTCAGAGAGCATATCGAAACGGTTACTATGGCTTATGGTATTGACCAGAAAGTGGCTTTTGATCGAGTGGAACCTTTGTTAAAAATGTTCCGTCTGGACCAGAAATTAGATTGGTTCCCTGTTCATTTTTCAAAAGGGATGAAGCAAAAGGTCATGATTATCTGTGCTTTTGTGGTGGATCCGAGTCTCTTCATCGTGGATGAGCCTTTCCTTGGTCTTGATCCGCTGGCTATTGCGGACTTGATTCAGCTTTTGGAAGTGGAAAAGCAAAAAGGCAAGTCCATTCTCATGAGTACCCACGTGCTGGATTCGGCTGAGAAGATGTGTGATGCTTTTGTCATTCTTCACAAAGGGGAAGTGCGTGCCAAGGGGAATTTAGCGCAACTGCGCGAAGCCTTTGATATGCCTGAGGCTAGTTTGAATGATATTTACTTGGCTCTGACCAAAGAGGAGGAGCTATGAAAGACTTGTTTTTAAAGAGAAAGCAGGCTTTTCGTAAGGAGTGTCTTGGTTATTTGCGCTATGTTCTCAATGACCACTTTGTCTTGTTCCTGCTTGTTCTGCTGGGCTTTCTAGCCTACCAATACAGTCAACTCTTACAACATTTTCCTGAAAATCATTGGCCTATCCTTTTATTTGTAGGAATTACGTCTGTTTTACTTTTGCTTTGGGGAGGAATTGCCACCTATATGGAGGCTCCAGACAAGCTCTTTCTCTTGGTCGGAGAAGAGGAAATCAAACTCCATCTCAAGCGTCAAACTGGCATTTCCCTAGTCTTTTGGCTCTTTGTACAGACCCTTTTCTTGCTTTTATTTGCGCCCTTATTTTTAGCCATGGGTTATGGCTTGCCAGTTTTTCTGGTCTATGTGCTTTTATTGGGGGTAGGAAAATATTTCCTCTTTCGTCAAAAGGCCAGCAAATTTTTCACTGAAACTGGACTAGACTGGGACTATGTCATTTCCCAAGAAAGCAAGCGCAAGCAAGTCTTGCTTCGTTTCTTTGCCCTCTTTACGCAGGTAAAGGGAATTTCAAACAGTGTCAAGCGTCGTGCCTATCTGGACTTTATCCTAAATACTGTTCAGAAGGTGCCTGGGAAGATTTGGCAAAATCTCTATCTGCGTTCTTATCTGCGAAATGGAGACCTCTTTGCTCTCAGTCTCCGTTTGCTCTTACTTTCCTTGCTGGCACAGGTTTTTATTGAGCAAGCTTGGATTGCGACAGCAGTGGTAGTTCTCTTTAACTACCTCTTGCTCTTCCAGTTGCTGGCCCTCTATCATGCCTTTGACTACCAGTATTTGACCCAACTCTTTCCGCTGGACAAGGGGCAAAAGGAAAAAGGCTTGCAGGCAGTGGTCAGAGGATTGACCAGTTTGGTCTTAGTAGTGGAATTAGTTGTTGGGTTGATTACCTTCCAAGAAAAACTAGCTCTTCTAGCCTTACTGGGAGCTGGTTTGGTTTTACTAGTCTTGTACTTACCTTATCAGGTAAAACGTCAGATGCAGGACTAACATTGCCTATATGAAACAAAAAAGAAGTTGAGTTCAGTTTGTCTCAGCTTCTTTTATTTTCTACAAGATAATGGTTGGTCCGTAGAGACTCAACTTGGTCTTGACTTGGTCAAAGTGGAAACGGTCATAGGCACGCCAAGCGGCACGAGTAGGAGCATCTGGATCGAGAGCGCTGAGTCCCATGAGAAGACTGGAAGTCTGGTAAAATTTTTCTAGTTCAATCAAGACTCGATTATCCACTGTCTCAGCCTTGGCTAGAAAGCCAAGAATAGAGTTTAATTGCTCCTGAAAGCGGACGTCGTCAGCTGTTGCCTGTTTGCATGCTTGATAGGCTTTGTTTAAGTCAGTAATCAAAGTCTGAGCTCTTTTGATGGGATCTGTATCTGTCATGAGAATTCCTCCTTTAATCTGGGTGCTAGTCTTGTTTCTAGCAACTGTGTTTTGATACTGTCAGTCTATCACTTTTATCTCCTTTTTCACCTTCAAATCTTTAATTGCCCTTGAAATTTCCTGAATGGTCCTGTTAAGATTTTATGATAAAATAGTGGTAAGATTATCATGATGTTGTAGAAAAATAATCCTTTTAGGAGCTTTCAAAGACTGTTTAGGATCGGGTGCGCTTGTGTAAGAACTTTTCTGTTATTCTCTTCTTAGGAGGAGAATCCAATGAAACATATGATTATTCAGACACAGAAAACAGTCTATAAAGTAAACGTCGACGATATCTACTATATCCAAGCACATCCAACTAAAGCCCATACTGTACAGATTGTTACAGAAGAAGCTAGTTTTAATATGGTTCAAAATTTAAGTGATCTTGAGAACCAATATGGGGAAAACTTGATGAGGTGTCATCGAAATTGTTTGGTCAATCTTGATAAAGTAAAATCGATTGATTTTCAAGAAATAATCCTTTTTCTCGGGGAAGAAGGTCAATATGCTGTCAAGTATGCCAGACGTCGCTATAGAGAAATTCGTCAAAAATGGTTGAAAGAAGGAGAGTAAGAAGATGAGAATATTTGTTTTAGAAGATGATTTTTCCCAACAGACTAGAATTGAAACGACGATTGAGAAACTCTTGAAAGAACATCAGATCACTCCCAGCTCTTTTGAGGTCTTTGGCAAGCCAGACCAACTGCTGGCAGAGGTGCATGAGAAGGGGGCGCATCAGCTATTCTTTTTGGACATTGAGATTCGAAATGAGGAGATGAAGGGGCTAGAGGTAGCTAGAAAGATTCGGGATCGGGATCCGTATGCCCTGATTGTCTTTGTGACGACTCACTCGGAGTTTATGCCCCTGTCCTTTCGCTACCAAGTGTCTGCTTTGGACTACATTGATAAGGCACTTTCGGCAGAGGAATTTGAATCTCGTATCGAGACAGCCCTCCTATATGCCAATAGTCAAGACAGTAAAAGTCTGGCGGAAGATTGCTTTTATTTTAAATCAAAATTTGCCCAATTCCAGTATCCTTTTAAAGAGGTTTACTATCTCGAAACTTCGCCCAGAGCCCATCGTGTTATTCTCTATACCAAGACAGACAGGCTGGAGTTTACAGCGAGTTTAGAGGAGGTTTTCAAGCAGGAGCCTCGTCTCTTGCAGTGCCACCGCTCTTTTCTCATCAATCCTGCCAATGTGGTTCGTTTGGATAAGAAAGAAAAACTGCTTTACTTTCCCAATGGTGGAAGCTGTCTAATCGCGCGTTATAAGGTCAGGGAAGTGTCTGAAGCTATCAATAACTTGCATTGAGCTAGGAGAGTTTATGAATATTGCTTGGATATTATTGTATACACTTGTTACTCATGGGCTAGAAATTGTCATTTTCTTTAAGGTGGATGGAATTGGTCTCACTTTTGAGAGGATTTTTAAAGCCTTTCTTTTTAAGATACTGTTGGCCTTTGTTTTTTTAATGATTGAATATATGGTAGGAGATAATTACCTATTTTATTTTATGGAACCCTTGTACGGCATAGGCTTATCTTTCTTATTCTTAAGAGGACTTCCTAAAAAACTCCTTCTCTTTTATGGTCTCTTCCCAATGATATTAGTGAATCTCTTTCATAGAGGTATTTCCTATTTTGTGCTTCCATTTTTGGGACCAGGGCAAGTATATGATGACTACTCATTTGCTTGGTTATGTATAATAATTTTCAATTTCTTCATTTCCCTAGTCTTTTTGAAATGGTTAGACTATGATTTCACTAACTTGAGAAAGGAGATTCTGGATAAAGCTTTTCAAAAGTCCCTGACTAAGATTAACTGGATAATGGGGGCTTACTATTTGGTGATACAAAGTCTGTCTTACTTTGAATATGAACAAGGTATTCAATCAAAGACTCTTCGCCATCTCATCCTAGTCTTTTACTTGCTCTTTTTTATGGGGGTTATCAAGAAATTGGATACCTATTTGAAGGAAAAACTCCATGAGAGATTGGACCAAGAGCAGGTCTTGCGTTACAGAGATATGGAACGTTATAGTCGGCATATAGAGGAACTTTACAAGGAAGTCCGGAGCTTTCGCCATGACTACACTAACCTCTTAACCAGTTTACGTCTGGGCATTGAAGAGGAGGATATGGAGCAGATAAAAGAGATCTACGATTCGGTCTTAAAGGATTCTAGTGAAAAATTGCAGGACAATAAATATGATCTAGGTCGATTGGTGAATATTCGTGATAAAGCCCTCAAAAGTCTCCTAGCAGGGAAATTTTTAAAAGCCAGAGATAAGAACATTGTCTTTAATGTCGAAGTTCCAGAGGAGATTCAGGTCGAGGGGATGAGCCTACTTGATTTTCTAACCATTGTGTCTATCCTTTGTGACAATGCTATTGAAGCCAGTGTAGAGGCTAGTCAACCTCATGTTTCAATTGCTTTTTTAAAAAATGGAGAACAAGAGATCTTTATCATCGAAAACTCTATCGAAGAAGAAGAAATCGATATTTCTGAAATCTTCTCCTTTGGAGCAAGTTCTAAAGGGGAGGAGAGAGGAGTTGGTCTCTATACCGTCATGAAAATTGTGGAAAGTCATCCCAATACCAGTCTAAATACCACCTGTCAAAATCAAGTCTTTCGTCAGGTTTTAACGGTTCACTTGCTGTCAGTTGCTAATTAGGAAATTTTTGAAAAAATTGGCAGAAGTTAACAGATAAAGTTTGTCTTTATCGAGCCAGATTTTTGCTATAGTATGTGAGGTATATTAAATGAATAAGAAATCCTTTTTTATAATCTGTTCTACGTTGATCATAGCATCGAATCTTCTCATGATTTCCGTGGTGAATAAGGGAGAAGAAACAGGGAGCAACCTGTTTGTGATTGCTATAGCCTGTGTTTTGCTACCAGCCTTTTTATATGCAGTTGAAAACAGACTTACTTCAATGGTAAGAGTAGAATCAATACTCCTGATTCAGTTGACAGTTATATCCCTACTCCGTCTTATCAACAGAATAGGGAGTACGCCTGAAATCCTCAACATTATCATTACCCTTATCGCTTTGGCAAGTGGGACAGCTGCTATCCTTGTTGCGATTATGAGAATATATGAGAACATACGGAAGTGAGGGTGAGTAGTTTTCTATTTTGTATTTTCACATTGTCAAGTTCCCCCAGGGCAAGTATGTTTTTCATGCTTGCTTTTTTAAATTTTTTACAATTCAAGATGTTTTGATGACCATTTATGATTTGAGTAATCCAAGGTCAAAATGAGTGCTATACTAGCAGTGTAAAGGTTCTAGCTCAACAAACATTCAGGAGGAAATCTTATGAAGAAAAAAATATTTGTCATTTTCATCTTGTATCTGATCATGTCCATCTTTCTATATCCGCTTAGGGAGAGTGCTTGGTATCAGCTATTTTATACCATAGCCTATGTGATTGCAGTGATGATTTATTTTGCTATTCTTAAAAAGAAAGGAGCAAAGAAATGAAAACTTTTCTTGCTAAAAAACGGAACATCTTTCTTGCAAGATTGTTCTTAGGTCAGTTGCCCTTACTTGTCTCCACTTATCTATTTTTATCTCGTCAGTTTTTAAATTTTTCCTTGGTTTTCCAATTTCTTTTAGTGGTTATTAACTTAGCTTCTATTTTGGTCACTGTTTACCTCACTAGGGAGATGAGGATAAGAGAGTTTGAAGATGATGATTTGGTTAGTCCTAGAACCAATCAACTCATGTATATCGGCTTGACAGGTTTTATGTCCATTATTTGTTTGTATAGAGGTATCACAGCAGGAGAATTCTATCAGCAATTAATTGCCTATATTGGTGCTATTCTCTGCTTGCTTATCATGCTTTTGCTTATTTGGGGTTTGAAGTATTATAAAAAGTAGCTTTCTTTCCTCTTTTATCAGGATATTTGAGTAGAAGGCTCTATTAAATTGTTAGTGAAATAAATGAATGGAGGTATTTAATATGAAATACAGATTATTTCTTGTTATTTTCTTGAGTAGTATGTTGGATATTCTTTTAGGGACATTTTTACAAATCTCTAATGTATCGATTGGGTGGCTTGTTCTCTACAGTGGCTTGTTTGAAGCAGGCGTTTTCCTTCTTGCTAATAAAGGTTTGGCGGTAAAAATCAAGGAAGTAGACATTCAAAACCGCTTTAAATTTATTTTTGGAAAAACGGTATGGTTTCAAATTCTTTTGCTCCTCTTTTTAATGGTTAAACTTTATCTTGGTTTGGATGCGAGGTTGATTTTATTCTATGGACATATTTTCATTGTCTTTAATGCCTTAATGTATCTATTATCTAGTAGTCAGGTTAGCCTTAAAAAGAACAAGCTGCCTTCTTAATCTTGCAGTAGTAGAGCCTGACAAGGGTAGGTCATAGTAGGGAGGAGTTCTATGAAAAAGTATCAACTTCTATTCAAAATAAGTGCAGTCTTCTCTTACCTGTTTTTCGTATTTGGACTTGCTAAGCTGACGCTTATTGTTCAAAATTATTGGCAATTTTCTTCCCAGATTGGCAATTTCGTTTGGATTCAAGATCTCTTGAGTTTGCTATTTAGCGGAGTCATGATTTGGATTCTGGTTAAGACAGGGCACGGCTATCTTTTTCGCATTCCGAGAAAAAAATGGCTTTGGTATTCGATTTTGACAGTATTAGTGGTAGTGCTCCAGATCTCTTTTAACGTTCAGACAGCTAAACATGTTCAGTCAACTGCTGAAGGTTGGGCTGTATTGATCGGTTATAGTGGGACCAACTTTGCTGAGCTAGGTATCTATATAACTTTGTTCTTTCTGACTCCACTTATGGAAGAGTTAATCTATAGAGGATTACTGCAACACGCCTTTTTTAAGCATTCGAGATTTGGCCTTGATTTGCTTCTTCCGTCAATTTTATTTGCTCTTCCTCATTTTTCAAGCCTGCCTAGTTTGTTAGATATCTTCATCTTTGCAACATCTGGCATCATCTTTGCTAGTTTGACCCGCTATACCAAGAGCATTTATCCTTCCTATGCGGTGCATGTGATCAATAATATTTTCGCAACATTACCATTTTTGCTCACTTTTCTACATAGGGTCTTGGGGTAAAAAACCAAAAGGCTTGCTTTTCAGCCATAGAGGAGGTCATCATGTATGAACATTTATTTTTCTTAGATTCAAAAACCTTAGACTGGTTGACACCCTATATTCTGGTCTTGGCTTCTGATACCATTGCTTTTAATGTTTTTGTGCTAACCTTTGTATTTGCGGTGGTCTTTAATTCCCTAAATTCCATGCTAGCTTTAATGGCTATCTTCTTAGGGGGTGGTTATGTGGTCGGATTTTGGTTACTCAAATGGTTTGTTTTGGAAAGGCTAGAGCTAAAGGATGACGTGTAGGAAAGTCTGTTTGTTGAGGAGGATAATTTTATGGAGTTCTTTGATAAATTTCATGCCTTTTGTTTTGGATTTTTAGTATTACTAATCGTCATTACAGTTCCTTATACGATTAACCATGGGGATTTTTTTCAAAATGAATCTGCATTGATTATTGTAAGTCTTCTTGTAACCGCGCTGAGTGTTGCTTATGCTAGAAAGTTTGAAATGATTTCTTTTGGGATGTTAAGCAAGAAAGAACTTTTGCTTTTCATTGTAATCTTTCTTCTAAGTGTACTTGAGACGCTGGTTTATATTCATTTCTTCGCTATTTCTTCTGGCGCAGGAGTTCAACACTTATCGGAAGTCAGCAGAGGAATTTCTCTGTCTTTGATTTTGACTTCCTCAGTTTTTGGCCCCATCCAGGAGGAACTCATTTTCAGAGGACTTCTTCAAGGTGCGGTTTTTGACAATTCTTGGTTAGGGCTTGTGCTAACTTCCTCTCTCTTTTCTTTTATGCATGGACCTTCTAATGTCCCTTCGTTTATTTTTTATCTACTTGGGGGATTGTTACTGGGCTTTGCTTATAAAAAGAGCCAAAACCTATGGGTTTCTACTCTAGTTCACATGTTTTACAATGCTTGGCCACTCTTATATTATTTATAAAAATCATGAAAGGTAAGCAGAAGACGGTGCTTGCCTTTTCTTTCTATAAGGATACCCAAGCCAATCCAGAGGCTTTTCTTTGAGAATCAGGTGTGGAGCGGTTGACGAATAGCTCAAAAACTAGTAGAATAGTAAGGAAACTTTATACGGAGGAAAGAAATGGATTTGGGTGATAATGAGCTAACACTGACTCCCATACCTGGGAAAAGTGGTAAGGCTTATATGGGTAGCTATCCTGATGGGAAGCGCATCTTTGTAAAAATGAACACCTCTCCAATCCTACCTGGTCTAGCTAGAGAACAAATTGCTCCGCAATTATTATGGAGTCGCCGTTTGGCAGATGGGCGTGATATGTGTGCTCAAGAATGGTTGACAGGCAAGATATTGACCCCCTATGATATGAATCGTAAGCAAATCGTCAATATTTTAACTCGTCTACATCGCTCACGTCCTTTGATGACACAGTTGAGTCGTTTGGGCTATGCCATGGAAACACCTGTAGATTTACTACAGTCTTGGCAAGAAACGGCTCCAGAGGCTTTGCGTAAAAATCATTTTATCAGTGAAGTGATGGCTGATTTACGTCAGACTATTCCAGGATTTAGAGAGGACCATGCGACCATTGTCCATGGAGATGTACGACATAGTAATTGGATTGAGACAGACAGTGGCTTGATTTATTTGGTAGATTGGGATTCGGTTCGCTTGACCGACCGCATGTTTGATGTAGCTCACATGCTCTGCCATTATATTCCAGAACATCAGTGGAAGGAATGGTTGACCTACTACGGTTACAAGTACAATCAGACGGTATTAAATAAATTGTATTGGTACGGTCAATTGTCTTACTTGAGCCAGATTTCCAAGTATTATATGAACCAAGATTTAGAAAATGTCAATCGGGAGATTCATGGCTTGCGTCACTTCCGAGACAAGTATGGAAAGAGAAGATGAGAGTTAGAAATCGTAAAGGGGCAACAGAATTACTAGAGGCAAATCCCCAGTATGTGGTCCTCAATCCCTTAGAAGCCAAGGGGAAATGGCGGGACTTGTTTGGCAATGACAACCCCATTCATGTGGAAGTTGGTAGTGGCAAGGGTGCCTTTGTTTCAGGTATGGCCAAACAAAACCCTGACATCAACTATATCGGGATTGATATTCAAAAGTCTGTTTTGAGTTACGCTTTAGACAAGGTTCTTGAAGTTGGAGTGCCTAATATCAAGCTCTTGTGGGTAGATGGTTCTGATTTGACTGACTATTTTGAAGATGGTGAGATTGATCGCTTGTATCTGAACTTTTCAGATCCATGGCCTAAAAAACGCCATGAAAAGCGTCGTTTGACCTACAAGACATTCTTGGATACCTTCAAGCGTATCTTGCCTGAAAATGGAGAAATTCATTTCAAGACGGATAACCGTGGCTTGTTTGAGTACAGCCTAGTGAGCTTTTCTCAGTATGGCATGAAGCTCAATGGTGTCTGGCTTGATTTACATGCCAGTGATTTTGAAGGCAATGTTATGACAGAATATGAGCAAAAATTCTCCAACAAGGGGCAAGTTATCTACCGAGTTGAGGCAGAATTTTAAGAAATAGCCTGAAATCAGGCTATATAAGTGCTTTTGCTTTACATAAGTTGGCAAACGTGCTATACTAAGAGTAAGAATATGAGAAAGTGAGGCGGGGAAATATCTTCGCCTCTTGCTTATGAGGAGGTGGACGCAATCGCAACAATCGTAGAATTAGTCAGAGAAGTTGTAGAACCTGTCATCCAAGCTCCTTTCGAACTCGTGGATATCGAGTACGGAAAGATTGGCAGTGACATGATTCTCAGTATTTTTGTAGATAAACCTGAAGGAATTACCTTGAACGACACGGCAGACTTGACAGAAATTATCAGTCCTGTCCTAGATACCATCAAGCCAGATCCCTTCCCAGAACAATATTTCCTAGAAATCACCAGTCCAGGCTTGGAACGTCCTTTGAAAACCAAGGATGCCGTCGCTGGAGCGGTTGGGAAATACATCCATGTCGGGCTCTACCAAGCCATCGATAAGCAAAAGGTCTTTGAAGGAACCTTGGTAGCCTTTGAAGAGGACGAGTTGACCATGGAATATATGGATAAGACACGTAAGAAAACTGTCCAAATTCCATACAGTTTAGTATCAAAAGCACGTTTAGCAGTTAAATTATAGAAAAAGAAAGGATAGCTTTTGAGGATTCAAAAGTGAAGAAAACATGAGTAAAGAAATGCTAGAGGCCTTCCGCATTTTGGAAGAAGACAAGGGAATCAAAAAAGAAGATATCATCGACGCAGTAGTAGAGTCGCTTCGTTCCGCTTATCGCAGACGCTATGGTCAATCAGACAGCGTAGCCATTGACTTTAACGAAAAAACAGGTGACTTTACCGTCTATACTGTCCGTGAAGTGGTTGATGAAGTATTTGATAGCCGTTTGGAAATCAGCTTGAAAGATGCTCTTGCCATCAATTCAGCCTATGAGCTTGGTGATAAAATCAAGTTTGAAGAAGCACCTGCTGAGTTTGGTCGTGTAGCAGCCCAATCTGCCAAACAAACCATCATGGAAAAAATGCGCAAGCAAACACGTGCCATCACTTACAATACTTATAAAGAACATGAGCAAGAAATCATGTCTGGTACTGTAGAACGATTTGATAATCGCTTCATCTATGTCAATCTTGGTAGCATCGAAGCCCAATTATCAAAACAAGACCAAATTCCTGGAGAAGTGTTTGCTTCCCATGATCGTATTGAAGTTTATGTCTACAAGGTTGAAGACAACCCTCGTGGTGTGAATGTCTTTGTTAGCCGTAGCCATCCAGAAATGATCAAACGCTTGATGGAGCAAGAAATTCCAGAAGTTTATGACGGAACTGTTGAAATCATGAGCGTGGCTCGTGAAGCTGGTGACCGCACCAAGGTTGCTGTTCGTAGTCATAATCCAAACGTGGACGCTATTGGTACAATCGTTGGACGTGGTGGTGCTAATATCAAGAAGATTACTAGCAAGTTCCACCCAGCTCGCTACGATGCTAAAAATGACCGTATGCTACCAATCGAAGAAAACATCGACGTTATCGAGTGGGTAGCAGATCCAGCTGAATTTATCTACAATGCCATCGCTCCTGCTGAGGTTGACCAAGTTATCTTTGACGAAAATGACAGCAAACGTGCCTTGGTGGTTGTTCCAGATAACAAGCTTTCTCTTGCTATCGGTCGTCGCGGGCAAAACGTTCGTTTGGCAGCTCACTTGACTGGTTACCGTATCGATATCAAGTCTGCTAGTGAATTTGAAGCCATGGAAGACGCGGCTTCACTAGAGTTGGAAGCAGAAAACGATACTGTAGAAGAATAAAAGCTGCTAGAGGAGGGAAAGATGAAAACGAGAAAAATCCCTTTGCGCAAGTCTGTTGTATCCAACGAAGTGATTGATAAGCGTGATTTGCTCCGCATTGTCAAGAACAAGGAAGGGCAAGTCTTTATCGATCCGACAGGCAAGGCCAATGGTCGCGGCGCTTATATCAAGCTAGACAATAAAGAAGCCCTAGAGGCGAAAAAGAAGAAGGTCTTTAACCGTAGCTTTAGCATGGAAGTGGAAGAAAGCTTTTATGACGAGTTGATCGCCTATGTGGATCACAAAGTGAAAAGAAGAGAGTTAGGACTTGAATAAGCAAAAGATAAGCAATCTCTTGGGACTTGCTCAGCGAGCAGGGCGGATCATATCGGGTGAAGAATTGGTGGTCAAGGCCATTCAAGACGGCAAGGCCAAGTTGGTCTTTCTAGCTCATGATGCTGGACCCAATCTGACCAAGAAGATTCAAGATAAAAGTCATTATTATCAAGTAGAAATTGTAACCGTGTTTTCAACACTGGAATTAAGCATAGCAGTCGGGAAATCGAGAAAGGTTTTGGCTGTAACAGATGCTGGATTTACAAAGAAAATGAGGTCTCTTATGGAATAGAAGAGGAGGACATGATTTGTCTAAGAAAAGATTGTACGAAATCGCAAAAGAACTTGGAAAAGAAAGTAAAGAAGTTGTAGCGCGTGCAAAAGAGTTGGGCTTGGATGTGAAAAGCCACTCATCAAGTGTGGAAGAAGCTGTCGCTGCAAAAATTGCTGCCAGCTTTAAGCCTGCAGCTGCTCCGAAAGTAGAAGCAAAACCTGCAGCACCAAAAGTAAGTGCAGAAAAGAAAGCCGAGAAATCTGAACCAGCTAAATCAGCTGTAGCTATGGAAGAGGCAAAGCCTGCAGCCCCAAAAGCAAGTGCAGAAAAGAAAGCCGAAAAGTCTGAATCAGTAAAACCAGCTGTAGCCAAGGAAGAGGCAAAACCAGCTGAGCCAGTTGCTCCGAAGACAGAAAAAGTAGCGGCTAAACCGCAAAGTCGTAATTTCAAGGCTGAGCGTGAAGCACGTGCTAAAGAGCAGGCAGAGCGACGCAAGCAAAATAAGGGAAATAACCGTGACCAACAACAAAACGGCAACCGTCAGAAAAACGACGGCCGCAATGGTGGAAAACAAGCTCAAGGCAACCGCGACAATCGTCGCTTTAATGACCAAGCTAAGAAACAGCAAGGTCAGCAAAATCGTAGAAATGAGCGCCGTCAACAAGAGGACAAGCGTTCAAATCAAGCGGCTCCACGTATTGACTTTAAAGCTCGTGCAGCAGCCCTAAAAGCAGAGCAAAATGCAGAGTACGCACGTTCAAGCGAGGAACGCTTCAAGCAGTATCAGGCTGCTAAAGAAGCCTTGGCTCAAGCTAACAAACGCAAGGAACCAGAGGAAATCTTTGAAGAAGCGGCTAAATTAGCTGAACAAGCGCAACAAGCACAGCAAGTTCAAGCAGTGGTTGAAGTCGTCCCTGAGAAAAAAGAACCTGCAGTGGATACACGTCGTAAAAAACAAGCTCGACCAGACAAAAATCGTGACGATTATGATCATGAAGAAGATGGTCCTAGAAAACAACAAAAGAATCGAAGTAGTCAAAATCAAGTGAGAAATCAAAAGAATAGTAACTGGAATAACAACAAAAAGAACAAAAAAGGCAATAACAAGAACAACCGTAATCAGACTCCAAAACCTGTTACAGAGCGTAAATTCCATGAATTGCCAACAGAATTTGAATATACAGATGGTATGACCGTTGCGGAAATCGCAAAACGTATCAAACGTGAACCAGCTGAAATCGTTAAGAAACTCTTTATGATGGGTGTCATGGCCACACAAAACCAATCCTTGGATGGGGAAACAATTGAACTCCTCATGGTGGATTATGGTATCGAAGCCAAACAAAAAGTTGAAGTGGATAATGCTGACATCGAACGTTTCTTTGTCGAAGATGGTTATCTCAATGAAGATGAATTGGTTGAGCGTCCACCAGTTGTAACTATCATGGGACACGTTGACCACGGTAAAACAACACTCCTAGATACCCTTCGTAACTCTCGTGTTGCGACAGGTGAAGCAGGTGGTATCACTCAGCATATCGGTGCCTACCAAATCGTGGAAAATGGCAAGAAGATTACCTTCCTTGATACACCAGGACACGCGGCCTTTACATCTATGCGTGCGCGTGGTGCTTCTGTTACCGACATTACTATCTTGGTCGTAGCGGCAGATGACGGTGTTATGCCTCAGACTATCGAAGCCATCAACCACTCAAAAGCGGCCAACGTTCCAATCATCGTAGCCATTAACAAGATTGATAAACCAGGTGCCAACCCAGAACGTGTTATCGGTGAATTGGCAGAGCATGGTGTCATGTCAACCGCTTGGGGTGGAGATTCTGAATTTGTTGAAATCTCAGCTAAATTCAACCAAAACATCGAAGAATTGTTGGAAACAGTCCTTCTTGTGGCTGAAATCCAAGAACTTAAAGCAGACCCAACAGTTCGTGCGATCGGTACAGTTATCGAAGCACGCTTGGATAAAGGAAAAGGTGCAGTCGCAACCCTTCTTGTTCAACAAGGTACCTTGAATGTCCAAGACCCAATCGTTGTCGGAAATACCTTCGGTCGTGTCCGTGCTATGACTAATGACCTTGGACGTCGTGTTAAGGTTGCTGGACCATCAACACCAGTCTCTATCACAGGTTTGAACGAAGCGCCAATGGCAGGAGACCACTTCGCCGTTTACGAAGATGAAAAATCTGCGCGTGCAGCAGGTGAAGAACGTGCCAAACGTGCCCTTATGAAACAACGTCAAGCTACCCAACGTGTTAGCCTTGAAAACCTCTTTGATACGCTTAAAGCTGGTGAACTCAAATCAGTTAACGTTATTATCAAGGCCGACGTACAAGGTTCAGTTGAAGCCCTTTCTGCTTCACTTCAAAAGATCGATGTGGAAGGTGTCAAAGTGACCATCGTTCACTCAGCGGTCGGTGCTATCAACGAATCAGACGTGACCCTTGCCGAAGCTTCAAATGCCTTTATCGTTGGTTTCAACGTACGCCCTACACCACAAGCTCGTCAACAAGCAGAAGCTGACGATGTGGAAATCCGTCTCCACAGCATTATCTACAAGGTTATCGAAGAGATGGAAGAAGCTATGAAAGGGATGCTTGATCCAGAATTTGAAGAAAAAGTTATTGGTGAAGCAGTTATTCGTGAAACCTTCAAGGTGTCTAAAGTGGGAACTATCGGTGGATTCATGGTTATCAACGGTAAGGTTACCCGTGACTCTAAAGTCCGTGTTATCCGTGACGGTGTTGTTATCTATGATGGTGAACTCGCAAGCTTGAAACACTACAAAGACGACGTTAAAGAAGTTACAAACGGTCGTGAAGGTGGATTGATGATTGATGGCTACAATGATATCAAGACTGATGATGTGATTGAGGCCTATGTCATGGAAGAAATCAAGAGATAAGATTTTTGCTCCTTTCTTAGGTGGTGAGGGACGCAAGCAAACCGATGGTTTCATTGCTTATTTTTGAGCCTAGAGTCTCAAAAATCCCCTGTGATGGGACTGATAAATCAGTTCCATCACTTTCACCACGGCGAAAGAAGCAGATGATTTCAAATTGAACTTCGTTCCAATTTGAAATGAAAATCAATAAATTTAAAAATAGCTAGGTCTGCTGGCCTAGCTTTTGGTTCAAAGTAGAGAAAGGAATATCATGGCAAATCATTTCCGTACGGATCGTGTGGGCATGGAAATCAAGCGTGAAGTCAATGAGATTTTGCAAAAGAAAGTCCGTGATCCGCGTGTCCAAGGCGTGACCATCACAGATGTTCAGATGCTAGGTGATTTATCTGTTGCCAAGGTTTACTACACCATTTTGAGTAACCTTGCTTCAGATAATCAAAAAGCCCAAATTGGGCTTGAGAAAGCAACTGGTACCATCAAACGTGAACTTGGTCGCAATTTGAAATTGTACAAAATCCCAGATTTGACCTTCGTCAAAGACGAGTCCATCGAATATGGAAACAAGATTGATGAAATGTTACGCAATCTGGATAAGAACTAAGAAGAGGGGCAACCCTCTTTTTTTGGTGGGGAAAATAGGTGGAATTTGAAATGGAAAAATATTCTTTTAAGAAAGGGATTCTGTATTTTTTAATGTTAACTAATTAGAAAATGCTTTTTTTTTTTAGGAAATATGATATGATGATTTCATAAATAAAAGGAGATCCTATCAATGAATAATGTAAAAAAAGTTTGTCGTTTAGCTTTTCTATGTCTTTCTGTCTCTACTCTAGTTGCTTGTAGTTCTCTTTCTGAAAAAACAAGTAGCTCTTCTAGTGAGAATCAAACAGAAGCTTCATCTAGTAGTTCTGAAAAGAAGGGGTTGTTTGCTAAAGCAAAAGAAAAACTCAGTTCAAGCGATTTTAACCCACAAGATGTTAGCGATACGACAATTGAGTCTATAAAAACCTATGAAGATTACTTGATTATGAATGAGAAAATAATCGATAATTACTATACAGAAGCAGATGAAGCCTTTAAAGGAACTGTTTTAGAAGATAGCGCTGCTATCCAAGAACTAAAAGATAGCACTAAAAAAGAAATGGAAGATTTGAAAAAACAATATGGTCCACTAAAGAAAGCACCTATTCAAGGGAAAGAAGAAGTGATTAAGACTCTAAAAGATTATCGTGATAATCTACATGAACAAGTGGAGCAGTGGAAAGCTAGTCTTTAATAGGAAGAGTGGGGTTCAATATGGATTATCAATTATTGCCACATGAATATATGGTTATGAATAGTGACCATGTGAGTTTTGGGAAAAATGGTTTGTCTACAGATGAATTAATTTTAACAAATCTACACTTAATATATATCAAAAAAGGTTTGTGGGGAGGAAAAAAAGATCAAGTTACCATACCCATTAACCAGATTAAAATTTTTGAAGGGAAACCTCAAGTTTCAGTAACCAAAACCAATGGTGTGAAACGGCTGGAAATTTATTATAATGGCGGACAAGCTATCTTTGCATTTAATAATACTAAGGATACTGACAAGTGGGCTAGAAACATTATTAAATTGATTTCAGGTGATACAAGTAATTTTGAAACCTTGGGAGATAGCAGCTTGTTTGGAGCAGATGTTTTGGCAGAAACATTTAAGGATACATTTGACACTTTTAAAGCAGGGCTTGGGATTAAGGATGCAGAGCCAGAAAAGATTTCAACGAAGTGTAGCTTTTGTGGAGCACCTTTGTCAGGTCAAGTGAAGCAAACAGTAAGATGTGCCTATTGTGATATGGAGCAGAGTTTATAAGGGGGCAATTAAATGGGGTTGATAAAAGCCATCACAGATTCTATTGGTGGGACATTTGCAGACCAGTGGAAAGAAATTATCACAGTTCAAGCTTTTGATGAACATACAGCTGTAAGTCCAGGTATTATTCAAGAAAATAATAATGGTAGGGGTGTCAATACGAAGGGATCTGTCGGTGTTATTTCCAACGGATCCAAGATTTTTATTCCAGAAAATACTGCTGCCTTTATCTTTAGTCAGTCTGGTATCGAGGAAATTATTACAGAACCAGGTGGATATGAATACCAAAATGGTGAGAGCAGTGTTTTTAACGGTGATGGATTGAAAAAGTCACTGTTTGACAATGTTGTTAATCGTGTTGGATTTGGTGGTCAAAGTGATCAGCAAAAACAGATTTGTTTTGTTAATTTAAGAGAAATTCGTGATATTAAATTTGGAACTCGTGGTCCAGTCATGTATAATGATTTGTTTTATGGGACAGATTTAGAAGTACGTGCTTTTGGAACATTTTCTATCCAAATTACAGATGCTCAGCAATTTATCAGAAACTTTCTTCCTGCCAATGTGACTTATTATACTTTCGACAGTGCTCAAGCTAGATCACAAATAGTAACAGAATTTCTTCAATCTTTTATTGTTGCACTTAATTCTTTGTCAACAACTTATCGTATTTCACAATTACCCTCACAAGCTGCAGTTCTTGCAACCCAAGTATCAAATGATGGACAGTATGCAGGGACTTGGAAAGAACGTTTTGGATTTGAGATTGTAAAAGTTGCCATTGCTAATATTGAGTTCTCACCAGAATCTAAGGAATTGGTTAAACAATTTTCATCAAATAAGATGAATTTAAAAGCTTATGATGATGTATCGCAGAAAGCTTCTAATATTGCAGCACAACAAAAAATTGCATCAGGAGTCGAGCAACATGGTCTAGGTGATAGTGCTGGAATGATATTTGGAATGAATATGGCTCAAAGTTTAGATGAAAAAGCCATGAAACCAAGTCTATCATTAGATGAGCAAATCGAAGCACTTACAAAACTAAAATCTCTTTTAGATGCAGGTATATTATCTCAGGAAGAATTTGATCGAAAGAAAAAAGAAATTATGGATTTATAAAATGAAACTCGAAAGTTCATAGTTATACTCAATGAAAATCAAAAAGCAAACTAAGAAGCTAGCCGCAAGCTGTACTTGGGTACGGTAAGGCGACGCTGACGTGGTTTGAATTTGATTTTCGAAGAGTATTAGTGTGTATTCAAGGAACATTTTAGTTGAAACAATAATAGACTATCGTTCACAGATAGAATATCATGTTGTAAAGGTAGGAGTTGAATATTCTAGCTGTCTCTACAAAGACTATTAAAAATCTTTAACAAATAAGTTGCTAAGGATTTTTTGAAAATTTTTGAGGGGGATTTGAAACATACTTTAAAAGAGTATGCTATCATAGAATATAACTTACAGAAGTAAAAGGAGTTTGTATATGGCTGAACAAGAGTTGGCTATGCAAGTATTGCAACAAGTGGTGAAACTACCTGTTGTTAAGGTTGATCGTTCGAAATTTTTAGTGGATAAGTTTTCCAAAGAATTGGATCCACAGGACATTCCTACCTTATTGGAACAAGGTCCAACGACTCTTCTATCTCAAGAAATCTTAGATCGTGTAGCTAATGCTTGTATTCGGGATAATGTTTTATTGGCGAGTGGAACGTCTGTTGTTGCAGGATTACCAGGAGGGATTGCTATGGCAATTACCATTCCAGCGGATGTGGCTCAATTTTATGCTTTTTCTCTAAAATTAGCCCAAGAACTAGGTTATATTTATGGATATGAGGATCTTTGGGCTTCACGCGATGAGTTGAGTGAAGATGCTCAAAATACCCTCTTGCTTTATCTAGGCGTAATGTTGGGGGTAAATGGAACCGCTGCCTTGCTACGTGCTGGTGGTATAACAATTGCCAAACAGGTAATGAAAACAGTACCTAATAAAGCTTTAACAAAGACGCTTTGGTACCCTATTTTGAAAAAAGTCTTAAAAATATTTGGTGTGAATCTGACCAAGGGAGGGCTGGCCAAAGGAATGGGGAAATTTATTCCTATCTTGGGAGGTATCATTTCAGGTGGTTTAACCTTTGCAACTATGAAACCAATGGGGGAAAGCTTGCAGAAAGAATTATCCAAGCTAGTCAACTATAGTGAAGTTCAATATCAAGAAGATGTTGAAACAATCCGAAAAGAGGCTGAAATCATCGAAGGAGAGTAATATGGGACTCATAAAAATTCTAGCTAAAACTTATGGTAATTACTTTTTGACCGTGCAAGGTGTAAAAGTAATGAAAACGATAAAGAAAGATGACCACGCCGTTGTCGGTCTGGGGAAACTTTTTATTGCCGACAAGTTAATGGATACGGCTCGGTGGCTCATCAAGCCAGAGGAGAGAGAATGAAATTTTTCTGGGGACTTCTTGCCATTATTTTTATCAAACCGATTATTGGAATTGTGAAATTCTTTTGGATGATCATCTCTTTTGCAGTCCAATTATTATTTTACAAGCTATTATTTAAGCTACTGGATTGGCTCTTTAAACTTATTTAGATGGTTATCCAAGTCGCAGTGAACTAGCAGGAACTCCACTGCTAGTTTTTTAATCTCTTTCCTTATGGTATAATATAAGCAGTAAAATCATTTTAGAACATACAATGGAGGTCGTCATGGACAATATCATCGATGTGTCAATTCCCGTTGCAGAAGTGGTGGACAAGCATCCAGAAGTCTTGGAAATCCTAGTGGAGCTGGGTTTTAAACCTCTTGCTAATCCCTTGATGCGTAATACTATCGGTCGCAAAGTATCGCTTAAGCAGGGGTCTAAGCTGGAAGGAACTCCTATGGACAAGATTATCCGCATACTGGAAGCGAATGGCTACGAAGTGATTGGATTAGACTAATGGCAGATGAACGGATTCATATCCTACGGGATATTTTGTTAGAATTGCACAATGGCGCCTCTCCTGAGTCGGTTCAGGAGCGTTTTGATGCGACCTTTACAGGCGTTTCAGCCATAGAGATTTCCCTCATGGAGCACGAGCTGATGAACTCAGACTCAGGTGTCACCTTTGAAGATGTCATGGAACTCTGTGATGTCCATGCCAATCTTTTTAAAAATGCTGTTAAGGATGTCGAAGTTGCAGATACCGAGCACCCAGGTCACCCAGTTCGGATTTTCAAAGAAGAAAATCTGGCCCTCCGCGCGGCCTTGATTCGCATTCGGAGACTGTTAGATACCTATGAGTCTATGGAAGATGAAGAAATGCTTGCGGAGATGCGTAAGGGTTTGGTGCGTCAGATGGGACTTGTAGGTCAATTTGATATTCATTACCAGCGTAAGGAAGAGCTCTTCTTCCCCATCATGGAGCGCTATGGACACGATTCACCTCCTAAGGTCATGTGGGGAGTGGATGACCAGATTAGGGAGCTCTTTCAAACAGCTTTAGCGACAGCCAAGTCACTACCTGAAGTGCCGATTTCTACTGTAAAAGAAGATTTTGAAGCCTTTGCGACAGAGTTTGAAAGTATGATTTTCAAGGAAGAGTCCATCCTCCTCATGATTCTCCTTGAGTCCTTTACTCAGGATGACTGGCTTCAGATTGCGGAGGAGAGCGATGCCTATGGTTATGCCATCATCCGTCCGTCTGAGAAATGGGTTCCAGAACGCCAGAGTTTTGTTGAGGAAAAGAGTGCAGAGGGGCCTGTGCAGCTAGATACGGCAGAGGGTCAAGTTCAGCAAGTTATCGATATGCCAGAAGGTCAGTTTACCATTACCTTTACTCCTAAGGAAAAGGAAGCAGTGTTGGATCGCCATAGTCAGCAGTCTTTTGGTAATGGTTATCTATCGGTCGACCAGGCCAATCTCATCCTCAATCACCTCCCTATGGAGATTACCTTTGTCAATAAAGACGATATTTTCCAGTATTACAATGACAATACGCCAGCTGATGAGATGATTTTCAAACGGACCCCGTCCCAAGTTGGGCGTAATGTTGAACTCTGTCATCCGCCTAAGTACTTGGACAAGGTCAAGACTATCATGAAGGGACTTCGTGAGGGAAGCAAAGACAAGTATGAAATGTGGTTCAAGTCTGAGTCGCGAGGTAAGTTTGTCCACATCACCTACGCAGCAGTACACGATGAAAACGGAGAATTCCAAGGTGTGCTGGAGTATGTTCAGGATATTCAGCCCTACCGTGAGATTGATACGGACTATTTCCGTGGATTAGAATAAGGAGAAAAAATGAGTTACGAACAAGAATTTATGAAGGAATTTGAAGCTTGGGTAAATACCCAAATCATGATCAACGACATGGCGCACAAGGAAAGTCAAAAAGTCTACGAAGAAGACCAAGACGAACGTGCCAAAGATGCCATGATTCGCTATGAGAGTCGCTTGGATGCTTATCAGTTCTTGCTTGGTAAGTTTGAAAACTTCAAAGCAGGCAAGGGATTCCATGATTTGCCAGATGGCTTGTTTGGTGAGCGAAATTATTAAACGAGAAAGGTTCTTGATTTTTCACTAAAATCTTGATAGAATATTTATATTAAATCCTTGTCAGAGCAGGGGTTTTTTATTGAAAGGATTTTATCATGTCAAAGAAACTCAATCGTAAAAAACAATTACGAAATAGCCTTCGTCGCGCAGGTGCTTTTTCAAGTACTGTGACGAAGGTTGTAGAAGAGACAAAGAAAGTCGTGAAACGTGCAGAGCAGTCAGCGAGCGAAGCTGGTAAGGTTGTTTCTAAAAAGGTTGAACAAGCAGTAGAAGCTACCAAAGAGCAAGCTCAAAAAGTAGCCAATTCTGTAGAAGATTTTGCAGCAAACTTGGGTGGACTTCCACTTGACCGTGCTAAAACTTTCTACGATGAAGGAATCAAGTCTGCTTCAGATTTCAAAAACTGGACTGAAAAAGAACTCCTTGCCTTGAAAGGAATCGGCCCAGCTACCATCAAGAAATTGAAAGAAAACGGCATCAAGTTCAAGTAATTTTTCTTGTGCCTTGCATTTCCGAAAAAATCTTGCTACAATAGAGCCATTAGAGGTGTTTTGAATCCCACATTTTACAGAAAGTGGCGGCGCTGAGAAGTCCACAAATGTGTCAAAACTGGTTGCTGATGGATGAAAAATTGAAATAAAAGTGTCTTTTTGTTTTAAAGATGAGAGTTGCGGGCAACTGCCCGAAATTGGGTGGTACCGCGGATAAACACATTCGTCCCTGTCATGTAGATGGCAGGGGCTATTTTAGGATTTACGTAACAGGAGGGAATTATGAATTTTAGAACAAAAGATCAAAGAATAGAACAAGTATTCGCTGAACGAAATATATATGAAGTGCCAAATTTTCAGAGGGACTTTTCTTGGAAAGAAGAGCAATATAGGGATTTTATTTCTGATATAAGAAAGAACCTCTCATTGTCAGTAAGTGGAAAAAAAGTAGTTTTTGAAACAGAAATAACAGATTATTTTTTTGGAACAATTTTATTGGTTGGAGATGTTACAAAAGCCAGTGTTGAAAAGCCATATAAGGTTATTGATGGTCAGCAACGTCTTACAACCATGACTTTATTTTTAGCATGTATCAAAGACATTATAGAATCATATAATGTTAATACAGGAGATGATGAATCTTATTCACATGGTTATAATACTAATTTAATTTTTCCTCATTTTTCTGATGGAAAGACAGTGACAAAAACTAGATTAGTTAATAAAAATCTGAATCCGATTCTCCCTTATGATATTCTGAAGCTAGGTACACATGATGCTTCTAAAGAAGAAACAACAAATACTTCTCAAGAGACTCTACGAAAAGCTTTTGATTTCATAAAAGATCAATTATTACAAGAAAGGCTTTTGGAAGGGTTAAATAGTAAAGAACCTGATATTATATGGGATCCTAAGGATTACATCAAATACATAGATTATTTAGGGAAACAATTGCTTAATTCAACAGTTATTTGTATTTATTCTGTTGATGAAAAAGATGTTAATAAAATTTATCAAAATTTCAATTCTAAGGGATTAAGATTAAGTGAAATTGATCTAATTAAGAGCCGGATTTTTGAAGTTTTAGATGATGAACATGATGAGACATCTAGAAAGTGGAATCACATAACAGATATACTTTATAAACTTGACGAAAATATTTCGGATTATTTCTATTATTTTTTTAACTCTCTTGGAATTAACACAACTCAAACTAAATTATTCGAAACTTTTACGAAGAAAATTTCTGAAGATGAATATAGTAATTTTTTAGATAATTGTATAAAGTATGTAGAATTCTATAGAGTTATATGCAATCCATCTGAAGATGATGATCTTTTTGGAACTAAAAAATATTTTAATCAGGATGATAACTTTATTATTAAGAAAAATTTGGAGATATTGAAAGCATCAGGATACTCACAGTTTAGAATGGCATTCTTGAGTTTATTTAATGCTATGAATGATAACCGTATAAAAAGTAAACAATTTAAATCAATTATTTCAATGGTGACAAAATACAATGTTCTTAATTCTATAAAAGCTACGGGAGGTCCTTCAACAACCAATAAAATTCAAGCTATTTATAAACAAATGGCAAATAAATTTAATGCAGAGAAGCTAGACACTTCCTCTTTAAATAATTTTATAAAAGATCAATTAGACACAGTTTCTCCTAGCATAGAATTAATAAAGAAAAGTAAAAAAGTTTTTGACAAAGGTAATAAAATAAAAGGAGCAAAAGATTTAAAAGCGAGAGATTTAGCGAAATATATTCTAGTTTCTCTTGAAACTGAGAGAATTAGGTTAGATGGTAAAAACACTGCAAATAAAGCTTTGAAATATGTGTATGATTTATCAATTGAGCACATTGTTGATAGAGAAAATCAAAATGAACTTGGTGACATTGTTTATGATTTAGGAAATCTTGTTCTACTAGAGAATACTGAACACACCAATTCTACTGATAAGAAAAGTATGTACGAGAATTCTAATGTAAATCTTATTAAAGATATACGAGATAACATAGAAAATTTTGAAGAAAAAAATATAACAGAACGCCGCGATAAATTATTAGAAGAATTTTACAATCTTGTTACTAACTAGAAAGGACAAACACATGTCTAAAGAACTTTCACCTAAATACAATCCAGCCGAGGTTGAGGCTGGTCGTTACCAAAAATGGCTTGACGCTGATGTTTTCAAGCCTTCAGGCGATCAAAAGGCTAAGCCTTATTCGATCGTGATTCCACCACCAAACGTTACAGGTAAACTTCACCTTGGTCACGCTTGGGATACGACTTTGCAAGATATCATCATCCGTCAAAAACGCATGCAAGGCTTTGATACGCTTTGGCTTCCTGGGATGGACCACGCGGGGATTGCCACTCAGGCTAAGGTTGAGGAGCGCTTGCGTGGAGAAGGCATTTCCCGCTATGATCTTGGTCGTGAATCTTTCTTGACGAAAGTCTGGGAATGGAAAGACGAATATGCCACTACTATCAAGGAACAATGGGGCAAGATGGGGCTCTCAGTAGACTACTCTCGTGAGCGTTTCACTCTTGATGAAGGTTTGTCAAAAGCGGTTCGTAAGGTCTTTGTGGACCTTTACAAGAAAGGTTGGATCTACCGTGGTGAATTTATTATCAACTGGGATCCAGCAGCTCGCACAGCCCTTTCTGATATTGAGGTTATCCATAAGGACGTCGAAGGTGCCTTCTACCACATGAACTACATGCTGGAAGACGGTTCACGCGCCCTTGAAGTTGCCACAACTCGTCCTGAGACCATGTTTGGGGACGTTGCCGTTGCGGTCAATCCAGAAGACCCACGCTACAATGACTTGATTGGAAAAAACGTCGTCCTTCCAATCGCTAATAAACTCATCCCAATCGTTGGAGACGAACACGCTGATCCTGAGTTTGGGACTGGTGTTGTTAAAATCACCCCTGCCCATGATCCAAACGACTTCTTGGTGGGTCAACGTCACAACTTGCCACAAGTCAACGTCATGAACGATGACGGAACTATGAATGACTTGGCCTTTGAATTTGCAGGCATGGACCGTTTTGAAGCTCGTAAGGCAGTCGTTGCTAAGTTGGAAGAAATCGGTGCCCTTGTTAAAATCGAAAAACGTATCCACAGTGTTGGTCACTCAGAACGTACAGGTGTAGTGGTTGAGCCACGCTTGTCTACTCAATGGTTCGTCAAGATGGACCAATTGGCGAAAAATGCTATTGCCAACCAAGACACAGAAGATAAAGTTGAATTCTACCCACCTCGTTTCAACGATACCTTCCTTCAATGGATGGAAAATGTCCACGACTGGGTAATTTCTCGTCAGCTTTGGTGGGGTCACCAAATCCCTGCTTGGTACAATGCTGAGGGTGAAATGTATGTCGGTGAAGAAGCTCCAGAAGGTGACGGATGGACACAAGATGAAGACGTCTTGGATACTTGGTTCAGTTCTGCTCTCTGGCCATTCTCAACCATGGGCTGGCCTGATGTCGACTCAGAAGACTTCAAACGTTACTTCCCAACTTCAACCTTGGTAACAGGTTACGACATCATCTTCTTCTGGGTGTCTCGTATGATCTTCCAATCCTTGGAATTCACTGGTCGTCAGCCATTCCAAAACGTTCTGATTCACGGTCTCATTCGTGATGAGCAAGGACGCAAGATGTCTAAATCTCTCGGTAACGGGATTGACCCAATGGATGTCATCGAGAAATACGGTGCCGATGCCCTTCGTTGGTTCCTTTCAAACGGTTCTGCACCAGGACAAGACGTCCGCTTCTCTTACGAGAAAATGGATGCTTCATGGAACTTCATTAACAAGATTTGGAACATCTCTCGTTATATCCTCATGAATAATGAAGGCTTGACCCTTGAGCAAGCAACTGCCAATGTCGAAAAAGTGGTCAACAAGGAGGCTGGAAATGTCACAGACCGCTGGATTCTCCACAACCTCAATGAAACCATTGGAAAAGCAACTGCCAACTTTGATAAGTTTGAGTTTGGTGTCGCTGGTCACATCCTCTACAACTTCATCTGGGATGAGTTTGCGGACTGGTACGTTGAGTTGACTAAGGAAGTTCTTTATAGCGACAACGAAGAAGAGAAAGTCATCACACGTTCTGTTCTCCTTTACACTCTGGACAAGATCCTTCGTCTCCTCCACCCAATCATGCCATTCGTGACAGAGGAAATCTTTGGCCAAATCTCAGAAGGCTCTATCGTGACAGCAGAATACCCAACTGTCAACCCGACCTTTGAAGACCTTGGTGCCCACACAGGCGTAGAAAGCCTTAAAGACTTGATTCGTGCTGTTCGTAATGCGCGTGCGGAAGTAAACGTAGCACCAAGCAAGCCTATCACCATCCTTGTTAAGACAAGCGATAGTGACTTGGAAGCCTTCTTTAACAGCAATGTCAATTACATCAAACGCTTCACAAATCCAGAACACTTGGAAATCGCATCAACCATCCCTGCACCTGAACTTGCTATGTCAAGCGTCATCACAGGAGCAGAAATTTACTTACCACTGGCAGACCTCCTCAATGTCGAAGAAGAATTGGCTCGTCTCGACAAGGAACTGGCTAAATGGCAAAAAGAACTGGATATGGTCGGCAAGAAACTCTCTAACGAACGCTTCGTAGCCAACGCCAAACCAGAAGTCGTCCAAAAAGAACGCGACAAACAAGCCGACTACCAAGCTAAATACGACGCGACCGTAGCACGTATTGATGAGATGAAGAAGTTGGTGAAATAAAAACAGAAACACGGTGATGAGCCGTGTTTTTTGGTATAATAAAATCAATATCTATTGATGGAGAAAGTAATGTCTAAGCACCCGCATTATGAATTGTTAAATTTAATTGGCTACGGTCTTGCCAAGTTTGACAAGCCTTTTATAAAAGAATTTCAATGTTCTAGTAAGTCGGAGTTTTATCGCTATGTGGTTTCTTTGGGAATTGCTGAAACATCTGGGGTTGTATAAAATAGAATGGATTTATTTGATCCTTATTTTGACAATAATCGAAAAGGTTGGTGGCAGAAAGCTGAAGTTTACCGTTTTCGTAAAGATTTAATTGATATGATGTTTGGAAATGAAGATGTTCATAGTTATGCTGAAATCGTTAAAATGTTACTTGCTAGTGAAGGAAAGCGAACAGGCATTACTACCCTTGAAAAACCAATTATTCGAACTAAATTCAAACGTCTACAGGAAACGGGAATGGAGGCTGAGAATTATTTTATCCTTCATTTTGATAAAGAAGAAAAATTCCAAGGTGGACTATTGACCGATGCCCGTCTTTATGGTGATGGATATGACTTTCAGGTAGATGTCCAAGAGCATTCTTACCTTGCCGAAGTAAAAGGTATCCGAAAGTCTAAGGGTCGCATTCGATTGACTGCCAGAGAATATGAAAAAGCCAAAGAGTTTCAATCAGATTTTATTTTATCTCTAGTCACCAACCTAGATGATATTCCAAAGTTAGTGTTAATCGATAATCCTTTAAAACATTTTGAATTTAAAAAGAATATTATCAAAAATGAAATTATTGAATATAGAAGTTTAGAAGATTTGTATTAGTTCCCCCTTAATTTTACTAGTTGAATAAGATAGAAACCTTGACAGGTCAACGACTCAATGAACTGGAAATCAACGGTATTCGTTTAACCAAGTTTAAAAATGGGGAAATCGGTATTGAATTTATCTGGATTGATACCGAAAATCCCCCAAGCGATGCCATCGGCTGGGTAGCAAAGAAATAAAAGTTTTCAAAGCTATTGTAACAAATAAGGGATTTTATTTTCGTGTACAATTTCAGCTATTCTTGTTATAATCAGCCTATAGGAATCAAGGAGGTGACTCTTATGGCTGTTTTTGTGTCTTTGGATGGAATTGTGGTAGAAGTACTTGATGTCTTTTCTTCTTTTAATGGGGATAGTGAGTTTTTCTTGTGTAAACGTCTTAAAGACAAGAGTCAGTTTGTGATGGAACGCTCTCAGTTCGAGGAGATGTTCCAACTTCAAAGTAGTCACTTGACGACGCAAGAAAAATTACAATTGTTTACCTCTGTGTTTGCTGGCCGTTATGATGTTTATGCTAAGAGTTTTATCAATGATCAAGGGAAAATTCAGTATTTTCCATCCTATGATTATGGTTGGAAGCAGTTGCCGCCTGAAAAACGGAGTTTCCAGACATTAACGGACTCCGTTTTGAAATCTCATTTTCGTGGGGAGACAGCTATCGGTATCTTTCCTATGCACTTAGATGATAGCTGTTATTTTTTGGTACTGGATTTTGATGAAGGAGATTGGAAAGAAGCTGGTTTAACCATTCGAAGAATAGCCAGGGAACGCCAGATGGAAGCCCATTTAGAGATTTCTCGTTCGGGTCACGGACTCCATATTTGGTTCTTCTTTGAGGAAGCGATTCCGAGTCGAGAGGCTCGCTTGTTTGGAAAGAAACTGATAGAACTGGCAATGCAGGAAAGTATGCAACTGTCCTTTGATTCTTTTGATCGCATGTTTCCAAATCAGGATGTTCTTCCTAAAGGTGGATTTGGTAATTTGATTGCCCTTCCTTTTCAAGGAGAAGCTTATCATCAAGGGCGAACGGTTTTTGTGGATGAACATTTTCAGCCTTATGAAGACCAATGGAGGTATCTACAAGAAATCCAGAGGATTTCAACTGCTAAAGTGGCACTGTTAATTCAAGAGGAGTTAGGCAAGCAAGAATTGGACAAGGAGTTGCAGATCGTCTTATCCAATACTATCCAACTTAAAAAATCGTCTGTGACACCAAAGACACTGTTTTTCTTGAAAAATATGGCTTCATTTTCTAATCCCGAATTTTATTTAAAGCAGGCTATGCGACAGCCAACCTATCAAATTCCTGAGCGAATGTATTTATTTGGAGAATCCGATCATTATTTATGGTTGCCAAGAGGTTTACTATATCCATTGCAAGATAAATTTAATACTCTTCGAAAATCTCTTCAAACCACGTCAGCTTCGCCTTGCCGTAGATATATGTAACTGACTTCGTCAGTCTTATCTACAACCTCAAAGCAGTGCTTTGAGCAACCTACGGCTAGCTTCCTAGTTTGCTCTTTGATTTTCATGGAGTATGAGCAGGTATCTGTGGAAGATAGGAGAAAGGTACAAAGGTCTATTAGCGTGGAATTTAAGGGAGAACTCACTTTTGAGCAAGAGTTAGCCCTGTCAGATATGATTTCCAAAGAAAATGGTTTACTCCATGCGGAGACTGGTTTTGGGAAGACCGTTTTAGGTGCTGCTCTCATCTCTGAACGGAAGACAAAAACAATTATTCTAGTTCATAATAAGCAACTCTTAGACCAATGGCTGGATCGTTTAAACCGTTTTCTGACTTTCGAAGAGGCAGAAGCTACCCGTTATACACCATCAGGTCGTGAAAAGGTAATCGGCTATGTTGGGCAGTACGGTGGGACTAAGAAATGGCTGAGTAAACTGGTTGATGTTGTTATGATTCAATCTCTATTTAAGTTGGAAAATAGTCAAAGTCTTTTGGATGAGTATGAGATGATGATTGTGGATGAGTGTCATCATGTCTCTGCCTTGATGTTTGAAAAAGTTGTTGCTCAGTTTAGAGGGAAGTATCTTTACGGTTTAACGGCTACGCCTGAGCGTAAGAATGGTCATGAGCCTATTGTTTTTCAGAGAATTGGTGAGATACTCCATACTGCTGATAAGAGGGAAACGGATTTTAAACGGCAATTGCAATTAAGATTCACTTCTTTTGGTCATTTGGAGATTGAAAAGACCAAAGCAAGTAATTTTATACAGCTTAGTGATTGGATTGCTACTGACTCAGTGAGGAATCAGATGATTCTCAAGGATATTCTAGCCCAAGTGGCAGAAGGGCGGAATATCTTGGTTTTAGTCAGTCGAATTCAACAGATAGATGTCTTTGAAAAGTTATTGAAAGAGAAAGAAGTTGATGATTTTTATATTATTAGTGGCAAAACCAAAGTCCGAGAGAGAACAAGTTTACTGGAGATATTAGAACAGCTAGATAAAGGTTTTGTATTGTTGTCTACTGGAAAATACATTGGCGAAGGTTTTGACTTACCTCAGCTAGACACGCTTATTTTGGCAGCACCCTTTTCTTGGAAAAATAATTTAATTCAGTATGCAGGTCGGATTCATAGAAACTACAAGGATAAGTCATTGGTGCGTATTTTCGATTATGTGGATATTCATGTTCCTTATTTAGAAAAGATGTTTCAGAAACGACAAGTAGCTTATCGAAAGATGGATTATCGTGTCATCGAGGGTGAGGAGAAACAATTCGTTTATGTTGATAGTAGATATGAGAAGGTGTTGAGAGAGGACTTAGCAGGGGAAAGCCAGGAATGTATGCTTATTTTACCTTATGTGCACCAGACAAAACTGATGAATTTTCTAAAAGAATTTAGGATTAGTCAAATTGAGATATGTATACCAGAGACGGTTGCAAATAAAGCATGGCTAGACCAGTTGAAGAGCCAGAAAATTAAAGTATCTTTTACTCAATCAAAAATAGTCACGCCTATTCTTTTGGTAAACAAGACCATTGTTTGGTATGGTGCAATGCCATTATTAGGGAAGGTAGATGAAATGACCATACTACGTTTGGAATCAGCTAGTATAGCTTCTGAACTAGTGACAGGTTTACGATAGAGAAAATTTTTAAAAATTTCTATGTATGATTTTCATTTCTTTAGTGATAGTGATGGCATTATCACATTCGAAGCACATCTAACAAACAGAAGTGAGATAGGTCTTGCAAGAATGGTAAAAATCTGATAAACTATGTAGTAATTGAATAGAAATCTGCAAGACTAGTAACTCAAGGGAAGTATATCAGGGAGGAGAGCCGTGACTGTAAGCTCTCTATATGAAAGCTGGGCGAATTCACTTGCGCATGGATTTAGAAATGAAGGTCTGACTTGTCAGATGAAAACGGATGGTACCGCGTGTCAACGCTCCGAGTGGAGTTTTTGACATGTGGTTTTCTTTTTATCTACGAGCGACTGATGGAGGAATTATGTCAACTATTGAAGAACAATTAAAAGCGCTTCGCGAAGAAACGCTGGCTAGCTTGAAGCAGATTACTGCTGAAAATGAAAAAGAGATGCAAGATTTGCGTGTCTCTGTCCTTGGTAAAAAGGGTTCGCTCACTGAAATCCTCAAAGGGATGAAAGATGTCTCTGCTGAAATGCGTCCAATTATCGGTAAACACGTCAATGAAGCGCGTGATGTCTTGACAGCAGCCTTTGAAGAAACAGCTAAACTCTTGGAAGAAAAGAAAGTCGCAGCTCAATTGGCTAGCGAGAGCATCGATGTGACACTTCCGGGTCGTCCTGTTGCGACTGGCCATCGTCATGTTTTGACACAAACCAGTGAAGAAATTGAAGATATTTTCATCGGTATGGGTTACCAAGTAGTGGATGGTTTTGAAGTGGAGCAAGACTACTATAACTTTGAACGTATGAATCTTCCAAAAGACCACCCAGCCCGTGATATGCAGGACACTTTCTACATCACAGAAGAAATCTTACTTCGTACCCACACGTCTCCAGTTCAGGCGCGTGCTATGGATGCGCATGATTTCTCTAAAGGTCCTTTGAAAATGATCTCACCAGGGTGTGTCTTCCGTCGTGATACGGACGATGCGACCCACAGTCACCAATTCCACCAAATTGAAGGCTTGGTTGTTGGGAAAAATATCTCTATGGCAGACCTTCAAGGAACCCTTCAGTTGATTGTGCAAAAAATGTTCGGTGAAGAGCGTCAAATCCGTCTGCGTCCATCCTACTTCCCATTCACAGAGCCATCTGTTGAGGTGGATGTTTCTTGCTTCAAGTGTGGTGGAGAAGGCTGTAACGTATGTAAGAAAACAGGTTGGATCGAAATTATGGGGGCCGGTATGGTTCACCCACGTGTCCTTGAAATGAGTGGTATCGATGCGACTGTTTACTCTGGATTTGCCTTTGGTCTTGGACAAGAACGTGTAGCCATGCTCCGTTACGGAATCAATGATATCCGTGGATTCTACCAAGGAGATGTTCGCTTCTCAGAACAGTTTAAATAATGATTAGAAAAGTAGAAATGGCAGATGTTGAGGTGTTGTCCAAAATTGCCAAACAAACCTTTCGTGAAACATTTGCTCATGATAATACGGAAGAGCAGTTACAGGAATACTTTGAAGAGGCTTATGGTCTGAAAACTTTGTCAACTGAGTTGGAAAATTCTGAATCCGAAACCTATTTCATTATGCATGAAGAGGAGATAGCTGGTTTTCTCAAAGTCAACTGGGGAAGTGCTCAGACTGAGAGAGAATTAGAGGACGCTTTTGAAATTCAACGCCTCTATGTGCTACAAAAATTCCAAGGATTTGGACTAGGTAAACAACTGTTTGAATTCGCACTTGAACTTGCTACAAAAAATAGTTTTTCCTGGGCTTGGTTAGGTGTTTGGGAGCATAATACAAAAGCTCAAGCGTTTTATAATCGATATGGTTTTGAAAAATTTAGCCAACATCATTTTATGGTTGGTCAAAAAGTAGATACGGATTGGTTGCTGAGAAAGAAATTAAGGTAAGAAGATGATTCTTCTATTGAAATGATAGGAAAGGAAAAGAACCAGAGTGGCAACTGTCATTCTGGAGAACTAAATTATGCTTGTATCTTATAAATGGTTAAAAGAATTGGTGAACATTGATGTTCCATCACAAGAGTTGGCTGAAAAAATGTCAACTACAGGGATCGAGGTAGAAGGTGTCGAATCACCAGCTGCTGGTCTCTCAAAAATTGTCGTCGGTGAGGTCTTGTCTTGCGAAGATGTGCCAGAAACTCACCTCCATGTTTGTCAGGTTAACGTTGGCGAAGAAGAAGCCCGTCAAATCGTCTGTGGTGCACCGAATGTGCGTGCTGGTATCAAGGTTATGTTGGCTCTTCCAGGAGCTCGCATCGCTGACAACTACAAAATCAAAAAAGGAAAAATCCGCGGTCTTGAGTCACTTGGAATGATCTGCTCGCTTGGTGAATTGGGTATTTCTGACTCAGTTGTACCAAAGGAATTCGCAGATGGCATCCAAATCTTGCCAGAAAATGCCGTTCCTGGGGATGAAGTCTTCTCATATCTAGACTTGGATGATGAAATCATCGAACTTTCAATTACACCTAACCGTGCGGACGCTCTTTCTATGCGTGGGGTGGCTCACGAAGTGGCAGCCATCTATGACAAGGCGGTCAACTTTAAAGAATTTACTCTTTCAGAAACTGACCAAGCTGCAGCAGATGCTCTTTCTGTGGGCATTGAGACAGACAAGGCGCCTTACTATGCAGCTCGTATCTTGGACAATGTGACGATCGCACCAAGTCCACAATGGTTGCAAAACCTTCTCATGAATGAAGGAATCCGTCCTATTAACAACGTGGTGGACGTGACCAACTACATCCTGCTCTACTTTGGTCAACCAATGCATGCTTTTGACTTGGATACCTTTGAAGGGACTGACATCCGTGTGCGTGAAGCGCGTGCTGGTGAAAAATTGGTGACTTTAGATGGCGAAGAACGTGACTTGGACGTGAATGACTTAGTTATCACTGTCGCAGACAAGCCAGTAGCCCTTGCAGGTGTCATGGGAGGTCAAGCAACAGAAATTTCTGAAAAATCTAGTCGTGTCGTCCTTGAAGCTGCAGTCTTCAACGGAAAATCAATTCGTAAGACTAGTGGTCGCCTCAACCTTCGTTCTGAGTCATCTTCTCGCTTTGAAAAAGGCGTCAATGTGGCAACTGTTAACGAAGCCCTTGATGCGGCGGCTAGCATGATTGCAGAGCTTACAGGTGCAACAGTACGTAAGGGTATTGTTTCAGCGGGTGAGCTTGATACCTATGATGTGGAAGTTTCTTCAACCCTTGCTGATGTTAACCGCGTCCTTGGTACAGAACTTTCTTACGCGGATGTAGAAGACGTCTTCCGTCGTCTTGGCTTTGGCCTTTCTGGAAATGCAGATAGCTTTACAGTCAGCGTCCCACGTCGCCGTTGGGATATCACAATCGAGGCAGATCTCTTTGAAGAAATCGCTCGTATCTACGGTTATGATCGCTTGCCAACCAGTCTTCCAAAAGATGATGGTACAGCTGGTGAATTGACTGTGACACAGAAACTCCGTCGTCAAGTTCGTACGATTGCTGAAGGAGCAGGTTTGACAGAAATTATCACCTATGCTCTGACAACTCCTGAAAAAGCAGTTGAGTTTACGGCTCAACCAAGTAACCTTACAGAACTCATGTGGCCAATGACTGTGGACCGTTCTGTCCTCCGTCAAAATATGATTTCTGGTATCCTTGATACCGTTGCCTACAACGTGGCTCGTAAGAATAAAAACTTGGCCCTTTACGAGATTGGAAAAGTCTTTGAACAAACTGGCAATCCAAAAGAAGAACTTCCAAATGAAATCAACAGTTTTGCCTTTGCCTTGACAGGCTTGGTTGCAGAAAAAGATTTCCAAACAGCAGCAGTTCCAGTTGATTTCTTCTATGCTAAGGGAATCATTGAAGCGCTCTTTACTCGCTTGGGACTTGCAGTGACTTATACAGCAACAGCTGAGATTGCTAGTCTCCACCCAGGTCGTACAGCTATGATTTCACTCGGTGACCAAGTTCTTGGTTTCCTTGGCCAAGTGCATCCAGTCACTGCTAAGGCTTACGATATTCCAGAAACGTATGTAGCTGAGCTTAACCTTTCAGCCATCGAGGCTGCTCTTCAACCTGCTGCTCCATTTGTGGAAATCACCAAATTCCCAGCAGTCAGCCGTGACGTTGCCCTCCTTCTCAAGACAGAAGTCACTCACCAAGAAGTTATAGATGCTATCCAAGCTGCCGGCGTGAAACGTTTGACAGACATCAAACTCTTTGACGTCTTCTCAGGCGAAAAATTGGGACTTGGTATGAAGTCAATGGCTTATAGCTTGACCTTCCAAAATCCAGAAGACAGCTTAACGGACGAAGAAGTCGCACGCTATATGGAAAAAATCCAAGCGTCTCTCGAAGAAAAAGTGAATGCAGAAGTGCGTTAAACGATAGTATGATACAAATTCCCCCTCTAGTTTATGAACACTAGAGGGGTGATTTTATATAATACTCAATGAAAATCAAAAAGCAAACTAGGAAGCTAGCCGTAGGTTGCTCAAAACACTGTTTTGAGGTTGTAGATAAGACTGACGAAGTCAGTAACCATATGTCTAAGGTAAGGCGATGCTGACATGGTTTGAAGAGATTGTCGAAGAGTATAAAATAATTAAAATGTGATTTCTGTAAAAATACATCTATGATCAGAGTTTTGAAAACTTACAATGTCTAAATCTTTAACATAGTAGTGGTTTTTAGGCAATAAAATATGATCTATTGTTGCATTAAAAAGTTTTGGACTTTGGCTATTCCAAGTTCCTCTTTCAAAAGGTGGAAGTGCATTTAATGCGTCCCTATGAGAGCTTATTTTTGCAAGTGCTCCATGACGCATAGTTGCATTAAAATCACCTGCAATAATAGCCTTTGGATATTTTGAAGCCAATTGATTATGAATGATGTTTAAGTCTTGCTTCCAGATTTCCATTAAACCTGGCAGAGGAGGAGCAGTATGCAAAGCAATGATATCTGGTAAATTTTGTTTTCTCGAATGTAATACAATTGTCCCAAAACGTGTTGTATGGAAAGTTTTAGCTTCTGTATAGAAACCATAACTTTTCTTGACAATCACAGTCACAGGAGCTATTCCACTGTCAGTAGGTGGAGAAGTAAAAATATCATAGTTGGCCATAGAAAGTCCAACTTGATGAAACAATAGTTTGATTCTCTGGTTTTCTTGCTCACCTCTGATATTGGTAGCTAGTTCAGGGAATATAGCCATATCGGCATCAAAATGGCTAAAAATTCGCTCAATATGTTGTGCTTCTATTTGATTAGCGACGTTCCAAGTTACTAATTTTAAGGTTTTAGTCTTATTTGATGCAGAAGAAAGGGTTTTATCTGTTCCGAATAATAGTAATATGAGCGATAGTAAGAGCAAAATGCCAGAGTAAAACCGTATTTGTTTATTTTTCTTGTAAAAAGATAGGGAAAAAAATAAGAAACTTAAAATAGAAGCCATAGTTGCAGTAGCTAAGGGAAAGGCATAAATCTGTGCCAAGATAGGTCTGGTAGATAGCCAAATATTAAGATTAGAAGATGGGAAAAAAGAATAAGCTATGATAGGGATAGCGAAGAGAATGACAGAAAGGGCAGAGAGAAATGTTTTAATCATTGTATGAGTACCTCAATTTGCAATGCTTGCTCGGAGCTAATGTGACTTTGTGACTTTACTTGATTGATATTCTTTTTCTTGTCTTCCTCATAGATTAAGTACAACCCAAGTAAAAAAAAGTCCAATTTAAGATTGAAATGATTAAAAGGCACAGAAATGCAAGACAATTATACTACAAAAGGTAAACATTTGACAATCGATAGTCGTCGCTTAATCGAACGATGGAAAAAAGGGAAAATCAAATAGAGAAATTGCCTCTCTACTTGGAAAAGCTCCTCAAACTATCCATACTGAAATCAAGCGTGGGACAGTCCGAAAATGTCTTGGAAAAGGGCGCTTCAAAGAGATTTATTCTGCCGACTACGCTCAGCAGTCTTATGAAAGTAATCGCAAGCGCTCGGTCAAGAAATCAAGCTTGACCAAGGAATTAAAGGAAAAGATTCTCCACTATCATAATCAAAAGTTTTCTCCTGAAATGATGGTCAAGGCTAAGGGAATTAACGTGGTAATTTCTACCATCTACTACTGGATCCATCATGGAAAATTAGGATTGTCAAAACAGGATCTGCTTTATCCTAGAAAAGGAAAAGCGCTTAAGAAACAAGCTAGCACCAATTTTAAACCCGCTGGTCAATCTATCGAATTATAATTCGCTCATTTTTTCAAAAAATACATAGATCTAAAAGAAAGAGGGTTAAGTGATGAAGAATAGTGCTATTGGAAGTAACTGGAAGGATGTCCGATCAGAACTCTTTACCAAGGAGGAAATTCTTGAAAGTGATATGCGAGTGGCTATTATGAGTGAGTTGATTGAAGCCAGACATGAGCAAGGAATCAGTCAGAAAAAGCTAGAAGAACTTAGTGGAGTAAGCCAGCCTGTCATAGCTAGGATGGAAACAGGCAAGACTAGCCCCCAGTTGTACACAGTCTTAAAAGTCCTAGCCAGTTTAGGAAAGACACTAGTAGTCGTCCCACTCGAACAGGAAAAGAGTTGATTAGAGTAGACTCATACTCAATGAAAACCAAAGAGCAAACTAGGAAACTAGCCGTAGGTTGCTCAAAACACTGTTTTGAGGTTGTAGATAAGACTGACGAAGTCAGTAACCATATGTCTAAGGCAAGGCGACGTTGACGCGGTTTGAATTTGATTTTCGAAGAGTATTATAGTCTTTTCTAATAACAAGCCATAGTCACTTATAAGAATTACTAATAAGGCGTTTGAGCATTCTAACAAAAATACAGCTAAAAACAAGCTGCACAAAGGATTTGAGGCATTTTTCTCAGGTCTTTTTCTTTTGTCTAAAACAGAGATATAGTTTCAAACTATATCAAAGCCTAATTTTTTACAATTATACAGATGATTTCTTTTCTGTTAAGATAGTTTCAACAACAAATTTTGGAGGACACATCATGTCAACTACAATCATCGGTTTCCCTCGTTTGGGCGAATTCCGCGAATTAAAATTTACAACTGAAAAATACTTTAGAAAAGAAATCTCAGAAGAAGAACTCTTGGCAGCCGCAAAAGACTTGCGTGCTAAACACTGGAACATTGTCAAAGAAAAAGGTATCACTGAAATTCCATCAAATGACTTTTCTCACTATGACAACTTCCTAGATGCAGCTTTCCTTTTCAACGTGGTACCTGCATCCGTTCAAAACTTGGACTTGTCTGACCTTGAGCGCTACTTCGCTTTGGGTCGTGGTTACCAAGGAGAAAAAGGGGACGTTCGCGCCCTTCCAATGAAGAAATGGTTCAACACCAACTACCACTACATCGTTCCTAAATTTGAAAAAGACACTCAAGTTAAACTTGCAGGTCACAAGATTTTTGATGAGTTCCAAGAAGCCAAAGAACTTGGATTGAACACTCGCCCAGTTCTTGTAGGTCCATTCACTTTCCTTCAATTGTCAGACTTTGAAGAAGGCGTGAAAGCAGAAGACTTCGTAGACAGCTTAGTGGCTGCTTACCAAGAAGTTTTTGCTAAATTGGCTGAACTTGGTGCGACTCGTATCCAACTCGACGAAGCTGCTCTTGTCAAAGATTTGACAGCTGAAGAAAAAGCTCTCTTCTTGAATCTCTACAACAAACTTTTGGCTGACAAAAAAGGTCTTGAAGTCTTGCTTCAAACTTACTTCGGTGACGTTCGTGACGTCTACGCTGACCTTGTAAACTTGCCAGTTGATGCCATCGGTTTGGACTTCGTTGAGGGTAAGAAAACTCTTGAATTGGTTAAAGGTGGTTTCCCAGCTGATAAGACTCTTTATGCAGGTATTGTCAATGGTAAAAACATCTGGCGCAACAACTACGAAAAGAGCTTGGCTGTTCTTGAGCAAATCCCAGCTGAAAACATTGTCTTGACAAGCTCATGCTCACTTCTTCATGTGCCATTTACAACTGCTAATGAAGAATTTGAACCAGCAATCTTGAACCACTTTGCCTTTGCGGTTGAAAAATTGGATGAGATCCGTGATTTGGATGCTATCCGCAACGGTCAAGGTGAAGAAGCACTTGCAGCCAACAAAGAACTCTTTGCGACTGAGCGTGTGGGTGAAAATGCGGAACTTCGTGCGCGTATCGCTGGCTTGACAGACGCAGACTACACTCGTTTGCCAGCCTTTGCAGAACGTGAAGCCATCCAAGAAGAAACTCTTAAGCTTCCAGCTCTTCCAACAACAACTATCGGTTCATTCCCTCAAACTAAAGAAGTTCGTGCTAAACGTTTGGCTTACCGTAAAGGTGAATTGTCTCAAGAAGAGTACGATGCTTTCCTTGCTGAAACAATTGACGAATGGATCAAATGGCAAGAAGATATCGACTTTGATGTCCTTGTTCACGGTGAATTTGAGCGTAATGACATGGTTGAGTACTTCGGTCAAAACTTGTCAGGTTACCTCTTCTCTAAAAATGGTTGGGTACAGTCATACGGTATGCGTGGGGTTAAACCACCAATCATTTGGGGTGATGTCACTCGTCTTAACCCTATCACTGTTAAATGGTCTAGCTATGCACAAAGCCGTACAAACAAACCTGTTAAAGGTATGTTGACTGGACCTGTTACCATCCTCAACTGGTCATTCCCACGTGAAGACATCTCTATCAAGGATTCTACTCTTCAAATCGCTCTTGCTATCAAGGATGAAGTGCTTGACCTTGAAGCTGCTGGTGTGAAAATCATCCAAATCGATGAGGCTGCTCTTCGTGAAAAATTGCCACTCCGTCGTAGCGACTGGTATGAAGACTACCTTGACTGGGCAATTCCTGCCTTCCGCTTGGTACACTCAACAGTAGCGCCAGATACTCAAATCCACACTCACATGTGTTACTCAGAATTTACAGATATCATCCCAGCTATCGACAACATGGATGCAGATGTTATTTCCTTTGAAGCTAGCCGTTCAAACCTTGAAATCTTGGACGAACTCAAAGCGAAAAACTTCCAAACAGAAGTAGGACCTGGGGTTTACGATATCCACTCACCTCGTGTGCCAAATGAAGGCGAAATCGACCACACAATCGAAGCTATCCTTGCTAAAGTGCCAAGCAAGAAAGTTTGGATCAACCCTGACTGTGGTTTGAAAACACGTGGTATTCCAGAAACAAAAGAAAGCTTGATCCGCCTTGTTGAAGCAGCTAAAGCTGCGCGTGAGAAATTGTAAGATTAGATTTCTCTCCATACAATGGTTGTTCAAAAAGAAATCAACTAGAAAAGGTTATTACATATGTCACGCCAAACACCGTCACTCTCATTTGAAGTGTTCCCTCCCAACCCAGCCGTGGGTAATGATAACATTATTTCTGCTCTTCAAGATATGCAGGAGCTAGCGCCGCACTTTATCAGTGTAACTGCCAGCAATAATAAATTTAATATCAAGGAAACGACGGTCCGTTTGGCCGACTTTATCCAAAATGACTTGGCGATTCCGACTATTGCTCACTTGCCAGCCATCTATTTGACTAAGGACAAGGTTGCTGAAACTATTGCTGATTTGGACAAGGTTGGAGTGCAGGAAATCTTGGCTCTTCGTGGGGATATTATTCCTGATGTGGAACCGCAAAAGGATTTCCGCTATGCAACTGACTTGATTGAGTTCATCAAGGAACAAGCCCCTCACTTTGATATTGTTGGTGCTTGTTATCCAGAAGGGCATCCAGATTCACCAAATCAGATTTCAGATATTCAAAATCTTAAGAAGAAAGTGGATGCAGGTTGTTCGAGCCTTGTAACTCAGCTTTTCTTTGACAATGAGCGCTTCTATGATTTCCAAGATAAGTGCATCTTGGCTGGGATTGATGTACCCATTCATGCAGGGATTATGCCAATTCTGAATCGAAATCAGGCTCTCCGCCTCTTGAAGACTTGTGAGAATATCCATCTTCCACGCAAATTTAAAGCCATTTTAGACAAGTATGAGCATGACCCTGAGTCGCTCAGAGCAGCAGGACTTGCCTATGCGGTGGACCAAATCGTGGACTTGGTAACTCAGGATGTTGCCGGTGTGCATCTCTACACTATGAACAATGCAGAAACAGCAAAATACATCCACCAAGCAACACATGCTTTGTTTAATCACCAGTCTCTAGGATAATAAAAAGCAAACCATTCTTCTCAGGTGAGGGGAATGGTTCCTTTTTAATGGTAAAGACCGCACTTTTTAAGAAAAATATGATAAAATAGATTCTGTACGTACTTGATACAAAGATGAGGGTATTTAGGTTGTAGAAGTTTGTTTAAAGTTGATTATTTTTTAAGCAAAATCTGATAATGTGTGTCTCAAAAAACACGAACAGAGTGAGTATTTAAAAGATATTTCACGCTATCGTGGTATCTTAGATGACAACAATATTATTATCTAAGACGGGATTTTTGAGAGTAAAATAGTTCGGGAAACTATTTTAGCCTGAGCATAGAAATGAAAAGGCGAAGTAATTAAAAATTACCATTGAAATGCCATTGGATTTCTAAAATCATCCACTGGATAATTTTACCTCCCGTCCGCACTATTTCAGGGAAATATCAAAAAGATACTTAATTGAATTTTGGTATCATTTCTTAGGAAAAAAGATAAGCTTCCTAGCACTCGTCGAGTGCGGCGTCACTTTCCTATTTTTCTACAGAAATATTCGGCAAGCCGAACCGTCCAAAATATCTTGTGTAATTGAACCCAGCCGAAAAGCTGTGTAAAAAAGATAAACTGTTTTGTCTTCATCGAAGACTTCGTCAGTTTCCTATTTTTACTTTGCTTTTGACGTCCTTGGTATCTTGAGAATTGAACACGCCTACAACTCTGTGGAAAAAGATAAATCTGCCTAGGAGCAGTCGCTCCGTCGTTCGATTTCCTATTTTCCTTTGAGTTGCTTGACGGCTTAGTATCTTGTGTAATTGAACACGGGCTAAATCCCTAGTGAAAAAGATAGATTTCCTGGTGTGCATCGCACACTGCGTCAATCTCCTATTTTCATACGGGATCCTTTACGCCCTTTGTATCCTGATCTTTGTAGGCAAGGCGTATAATTTCATCAATCCAAAGGGGATTAAAATGACAAAACAAGTGTTTCAAACGACTTTTGCGGGTCGTGAGTTAATTGTAGAGACTGGTCAGGTTGCTAAGCAAGCAAATGGCTCTGTTGTTGTACGTTACGGTGAGTCAACTGTCTTGACTGCTGCCGTTATGTCTAAGAAAATGGCAACTGGGGATTTCTTCCCCCTCCAAGTCAACTACGAAGAAAAAATGTATGCGGCTGGGAAGTTTCCTGGTGGCTTTATGAAACGTGAAGGACGTCCTTCAACAGATGCGACCTTGACAGCGCGTTTGATTGACCGTCCGATTCGTCCTATGTTTGCGGAAGGTTTCCGTAATGAAGTCCAAGTCATCAATACAGTGCTTTCTTATGATGAAAATGCATCTGCACCAATGGCTGCTATGTTTGGTTCATCTTTGGCACTGTCTATTTCAGATATTCCATTTGACGGACCAATTGCTGGGGTACAAGTGGGATATGTAGATGGCCAAATCATCATCAACCCAAGTCAAGAACAAGCAGAGCAATCTCTTCTTGAATTGACAGTAGCTGGAACCAAGCACGCTATCAACATGGTAGAATCTGGTGCTAAAGAATTGTCAGAAGAAATCATGCTGGAAGCTCTCCTTAAAGGGCACGAAGCAGTCAAAGAATTGATTGCCTTCCAAGAAGAAATCGTTGCAGCAGTTGGTAAGGAAAAAGCAGAAGTAGAATTGCTTCATGTGGATGCTGACTTGCAAGCTGAAATCATCGCAGCCTACAACAGCGACCTTCAAAAAGCGGTTCAAGTAGAAGAAAAATTGGCTCGTGAAGCTGCAACTCAAGCAGTTAAGGACCAAGTAACTGCTGTTTACGAAGAAAAATATGCGGATCACGAAGAATTCGACCGTATCATGCGTGATGTTGCTGAAATCTTGGAACAAATGGAACATGCTGAAGTGCGCCGTTTGATTACAGAAGACAAGGTGCGTCCTGATGGTCGTAAGGTCGATGAAATCCGTCCTTTGGATGCGGTTGTTGACTTCCTTCCTCGTGTGCACGGTTCAGGTCTCTTCACTCGTGGGCAAACTCAGGCCCTTTCAGTTTTGACCTTGGCTCCAATGGGGGAAACTCAAATCATCGATGGTTTGGACCCAGAGTACAAGAAACGCTTTATGCACCACTATAACTTCCCACAATACTCTGTAGGGGAAACAGGTCGTTACGGTGCGCCAGGTCGTCGTGAAATCGGTCACGGGGCTCTTGGTGAGCGTGCTCTTGCTCAAGTTTTGCCAAGCTTGGAAGAATTCCCATACGCTATCCGTCTAGTAGCAGAAGTCTTGGAATCAAATGGTTCTTCTTCTCAAGCTTCTATCTGTGCGGGAACGCTTGCCCTTATGGCTGGTGGTGTGCCAATCAAGGCACCAGTAGCAGGGATTGCTATGGGTCTCATCTCAGATGGAAATAACTACACAGTCTTGACAGATATCCAAGGTTTGGAAGATCACTTTGGAGACATGGACTTTAAGGTTGCAGGTACTCGTGATGGGATTACAGCCCTTCAAATGGATATCAAGATTCAAGGGATTACTGCAGAAATCTTGACTGAGGCCCTTGCTCAAGCCAAGAAAGCGCGTTTTGAAATCCTTGATGTGATTGAAGCAACCATTCCAGAAGTTCGTCCAGAATTGGCTCCAACTGCTCCAAAAATTGATACCATCAAGATTGATGTGGACAAGATTAAGATTGTCATCGGTAAGGGTGGAGAAACCATCGACAAGATTATCGCTGAAACAGGCGTTAAGATTGATATCGACGAAGAAGGAAATGTGTCTATCTACTCTAGCGACCAAGATGCCATCAACCGTGCCAAAGAAATCATTGCTGGTTTGGTCCGTGAAGCTAAGGTAGATGAAGTTTACCGTGCTAAGGTTGTTCGTATCGAGAAATTTGGTGCCTTTGTCAACCTCTTTGATAAGACAGATGCACTTGTGCACATTTCTGAAATGGCTTGGACTCGTACTAATCGAGTAGAAGACTTGGTTGAAATCGGGGATGAAGTTGATGTTAAGGTAATCAAGATTGATGAAAAAGGACGTGTGGATGCTTCTATGAAGGCTCTTCTTCCTCGTCCTCCAAAACCTGAACGTGATGAAAAAGGTGAAAAATCAGAACGTCCTCACCGCCCACGTCATCACAAGGACCACAAACCTAAGAAAGAATTTACAGAAACACCAAAAGATTCAGAATAAGAAAAGGAGAAATGTATGGGATGGTGGCGCGAAACCATTGATATCGTAAAAGAAAATGATCCAGCGGCCCGCACCACTTTGGAGGTTTTGCTGACTTATCCAGGTGTCAAGGCCTTGGCGGCCCACCGTCTCTCGCATTTTCTCTGGAAGCATGGCTTCAAACTCCTGGCTCGTATGCACAGTCAGTTCTGGCGCTTTTGGACTCAGATTGAGATTCATCCAGGTGCTCAGATCGATTCAGGTGTCTTTATCGACCACGGTTCAGGCTTGGTGATTGGAGAAACAGCGATTGTTGAAATAGGCGTTCTCCTCTATCACGGAGTGACTCTCGGGGGAACAGGGAAAGACTGTGGCAAACGCCATCCGACTGTACGAAAGGGAGCCCTCATATCAGCCCATGCCCAAGTTATCGGGCCTGTAGAAATCGGTGAAAATGCTAAGGTCGGTGCAGCAGCAGTTGTCGTCGCAGATGTACCTAGTGATGTGACGGTTGTCGGTATTCCGGCCAAGATTGTCCGTGTTCATGGTAAGAAAGATGAGCCAGTCATTCACGAAGTCGAAGAAAAACGAGAGTATTATGTCAATAAACTCGAGCAGGCTAAAGAAGCCAGTCACAGATCGTCTGGGCTCTAATTTATGATGATTCTTTTATCTATTAACATTTTTTAAAAGACGATATTCGACTGAGTAGGTCGTAAAGCAAGAGGGCGACTGTTAGCCCTTTTCTTGCATTTATTTGATTCTTCTTTTACTTTTTAGAAAGGAGCAAGGGATTCCGAAGTCTAGAGACATTCGGACTGAAATTGAATTGAACTCTTAGTGATGAAACTAACTGTTCTTGGATTTTAGCTTTCCTGACTATTATTTTATGATTAAAATCTATGACACCATGTCTCGTGATTTGCGAGAATTTGTCCCTATCGAGGACGGTAAGGTTAAGATGTATGTCTGTGGGCCAACCGTGTACAACTATATCCACGTGGGGAATGCCCGTTCAACGGTGGCTTTTGATACCATTCGTCGTTATTTCGAATACCGTGGCTACGAGGTTGCCTATATTTCCAATTTTACGGATGTGGATGATAAGATTATCAACCGTGCTCAGGAAGAAGGTATCACGCCTCAGGAGGTTGCGAACAAATACATTGTTGCCTTTCGTGAGGACGTGACAGCCTTGGGTGTCAAGCCTGCGACTCGCCATCCTCGTGTAGTAGAGTTTATGGCTGACATCATCCGTTTTGTGGAAGACTTGATTGAAAAAGGTTTTGCTTACGAGAGTCAAGGGGATGTCTATTTCCGTGTGGAAAAATCTCACAACTATGCTAAATTGGCTAATAAAACCTTGGAAGATTTGGAGCTGGGTGCTTCAGGTCGTACCGATGAAGAAACGGCTCGCAAGGAAAATCCGGTAGACTTTGCTCTATGGAAAGCTGCTAAACCAGGCGAGATTTCTTGGGACAGTCCTTGGGGACCTGGTCGTCCGGGCTGGCATATCGAGTGTTCAGTCATGTCGACAGAAATTTTAGGCGATACCATTGATATCCACGGTGGTGGAGCGGACCTTGAGTTTCCTCACCATACCAACGAAATTGCCCAGTCAGAAGCCAAAACAGGCAAGACCTTTGCCAACTACTGGATGCACAATGGCTTTGTTAATATTGACAATGTCAAGATGTCCAAGTCCTTGGGTAACTTTATAACCGTACACGATGCCCTCAAAACTCTTGATGGGCAAGTGCTTCGATTCTTCTTTGCGACTCAGCATTACCGCAAGCCTATCAACTTTACGGAAAAAGCAGTGCGTGATGCGGAGACCAATCTCAAGTATCTAAAGAATACTTATGAGCAACCATTTACAGGAACTGTAGATGCTCAAGAGTTACAAACCTTTAAAGATAAGTTTGTAGCAGCTATGGATGAGGATTTCAACTCCGCAAACGGTATCACAGTTGTCTTTGAAATGGCCAAATGGATCAACTCAGGAAACTATGATGCAAGTGTTAAGCAAGCTCTTGCGGCTATGTTAGAAGTTTTTGGAATTGTCTTTGTCGAGGAAGTTTTGGATGCAGAGATTGAAGTTTTGATTCAAAAACGCCAAGAAGCGCGTGCCAATCGTGACTTTGCGACAGCGGACCAAATCCGTGACCAATTGGCTGCTCAAGGAATTAAGCTCCTTGACACCAAGGATGGAGTGAGGTGGACACGTGATTGATGTCAATCTCATTAACGGGATTGCGTTAGCTTTTGAGGGAGATGCGGTGTATTCTATGTATATTCGCCGTCATCTCATTCTCCAAGGCATGACCAAACCCAATAAACTCCACCAAGAGGCGACCAAGTATGTCTCAGCCAAGGCTCAGGCTCGCCTGATTTCCCTTATGTTGGAGGAGCAAGTCCTGACGGAAAAAGAAGAGGAAATCTACAAACGTGGTCGCAATACCAATAGTCATACCAAGGCTAAAAATGCTGATGTGGTGACTTATCGCATGTCTACTGGCTTTGAAGCGGTGATGGGCTATCTCCATATGACAGAAAATCTAGAACGTCTTGAGAGCTTGATTTCTTGGTGCATCCAAAAAGTGGAGGGCTAGGACATGATTGCAAAAGAACTACAAGACTGGTTTCCTGAGGCTCAGATTTTAGATCAACCAGTAGAGAAAGAGGGTTACTTAACTCTTCCTTTGGCTTCTCAACAGTGGATTTTGCTGGAGGAAGCTGGGCTCAGCGAGCGTGAAAAGCAGTTGGTTGCCCTTTTGACCCAGCAGGAGCAAGCTAGTTCGCTCAATCCTTGGTATCCTTATCTGATTGAGGGGAAGGGGCAGGCACCGCAAGCTTTTAGAAAGATTCAGTTGGTTTATTGTCATCTTTCTTATTTTCAGCAGGAAAATCTAGCATCTTGGTTGGATATGATGCGGACTCTTTTTCCTAACTGTCAGACGGTGCTACAGGTCGGTGCTCAGGATTATGTTTTCGTGCTGCAACAAGACAAATACACCTCTGTACGAGATATTTTAAGTGATACAATTGAAGCGGTTGAGTATGACTTTGGACTTCGTCTCTCTATCATGTTAGGACAGGTTTGGTCTCAGACGGGGCACCAAGCCCTATCAGACCTAATCAAAGCAGAGCGAGATTTGTTTAAGACTTGGTGGCGTCAGGGTCACCAAGGTGTTCATACCTTTTCACAACTCTATCTTTGGAGTATGGGGGAAAGAATTGTGGATCTGAGAGTCATTAAAGAATGCCTGCACCAGATGATTTTGGATCAAGATCAGATTCAGGAAATCATTCTCTCCCTTTGGGAAAATAGTGCTGTCCTAACAAAAACAGCCCAGCAACTCTATCTGCACCGCAATTCTCTCCAATACAAGATTGATAAATGGGAAGAGTTGACAGGGCTTCAGTTGAAGGAGTTGACCGACCTGACCTTGTGTTATCAATTGATTTTAGGTTCTTTATCAACTATAGTTGGTTTGTAAAGAAGTTAATATTTGGAGAAGAGGATTGCCATCTTCTCCATTTTTATATGCAGAGTTATAGTGGATTGAGGTTGGAAAAGTATATTGTGACGTCTAAAACATTCCTAGAAATTGATTTGACTTTCCTAAGCGGTTTATTCAAATTTTATTTCATTTCACTATATTTTTGTTGAGTGTTAGAGGATTGCGAATCAATGAACATCAAAGAGCAAACTAAGAATCTAGTGGCAAATTGCTCAAAAGGCGTTGTGAGCTTGTAGGTAAGGCAAAGTTGACGTAGTTTGAAGAGGTTTTCGCATAGTAGGAATATCCAATTTTGGTGTGTTTACTTATGGAGTTTTTCCTAGTGATACTTATATCTAGACAAAAAACTATAGCTTGAGAGCTAGTCATTTTCAGATAAGATTTAACTCTTCCTAATACTGGTTTTTGTTTGCTTTTCAGAGTCCTTTTCTACTAGAAACTGGGATGTATCCTATTTATAGGAGTAATCGCTAGAAATATGGTAGAATCAAAAAAAGAATCAGCTGCTTTTTTATGTAAATTTCAACCTGTGAAGTCTAAAAATTTTTAACTTTCTCCTTTCTTTTCCGAATAAATAGATAGTAGCAGTAAATCTAGCAAACCTAGATTAAAAAATGTGCTATAATAGAAGGAGGAAAAGGATGGTTCTAAGACATCCGGGT